>JALHSV010000007.1 GCA_022865525.1 Thermodesulfovibrionales bacterium | reverse complement strand
GCATGAAACAATTCATTCAGATTTTTTACCTGATCCTGCTCAAGGCCCTTGAGAGGGAATATATACAATGCTTTTTGCTCAGGGTTTTGCATAATTGACTCAAGAACCGGGATGTTGTAGATAAGGCTCTTACCGCTTGCAGTAGGTGTCATGATCAGGACATTCTGTCCCTGTCTTATCAGATCTATGGCCTCAACCTGGTGGCTGTAAAAAAGCTCTATCCCACGATTCTTTAACACACCTGTCAAACTCTCGGACAAATCGAGCCTCATATATCGGGGTTTGATGGGTGGGATATACTTATGTGCCGCAAGTTGAAGGTTAAATCTCCTGTCACTAGTGAGGGATTCGATAAAATTATGTATTGACATAAATGATTTCGCAGGAACCAAGAGATGCTTGTGACACCGAACATGAAGCGGATTTCAACCTCAGCATCTGACGCAGTATATCAATAGAAATTATTGAGTGTCAATGAGGGCAGACAATACTTTTTAAGGGGCAAGGATTCAAGGGGTCAAGGGTTCGAGTGAAAATACATGATCAATATGCTCGACCCCTGATCCCTTGAATCGATGTATAATAAATCTATGATTGCTATTATAGATTACGGAATGGGCAACCTGAGGAGTGTTGAGAAGGGATTCCAGAAGGTTGGTATAAATGCCGGGGTCGTCACAGACCCCAAGGCAATCAACAATGCACAGGCAGTTGTCCTTCCGGGCGTCGGGGCCTTCAGGGACTGCATGAGAAACCTCGAACAGATGTCAATGACGGAACCTATCGTGAGATCGATTCAGGAAGGGAAGCCGTTTCTCGGCATCTGCCTCGGCCTGCAGGTGTTATTCACCGAATCAGAGGAGTTCGGAATCTGCAAGGGATTGAATATACTGGAAGGACGGGTTGTGAAATTTCAGACAAACCTCAAGGTTCCTCACATGGGGTGGAACAATGTGAAAATTGTTCGGAAGCCTCCAATCTTTGATGGGATACATGATGAGTCGTTCTTTTACTTTGTCCACTCTTTCTATGTTGCGCCCCGGGATAACGATGTGATAGCAACAACGACTAACTACGGGGTAACCTTTACATCCATGGTCTGGAAGGACAACATCTTTGCAACCCAGTTTCATCCTGAAAAGAGCCAGGAGACAGGGCTCAGGGTGCTCAAGAATTTTGGAGATTTTGTAAAAAAGAGTTAGCTTTTGGACTGCCAGATAACGGTTCTGTCTTTACCTTCCATCTTGGCCATATAGAGAGCCTTATCAGCGTTCCGTATGAGTTCCTTTCTCTCTTTTCCGTCGTACGGGAAGGTCGCAACGCCAATACTGACTGTAATTGCTTTCTTCGGAAATACACTCCACGTGCTGGGAATTTGTTCTTTAATGGACTTCCGTATTCTTTCTGAAACCAGAATCGCCTCTTCTTTCTCTGTTTGCGGCATGATGACTGCGAATTCCTCCCCGCCAAACCGTGCTATCACATCACTAATCCGCAGGCAGTCCTTTGAGATGTTGGCGATAGACTTGAGAATTTCATCGCCGGCAAGATGCCCTTCAGAATCGTTGAAGAGTTTGAAATCATCGATATCTATCATTGCCAGAGAAAAAGACAGGTTATGACGATCTGAACGGTTCAGCTCTTCAAAAAATCTCTCTTCAAAATAGCGTCTGTTGAAAAGCCCTGTGAGGGAATCTGTAACAGACAGCTCTTTCAAATGGCCTGCAAGTGTGTAATAGGTTGACCGTTCGAGGGCGATCGTGGCATAGGCTGCAAAGGAACTGATAAGTGCCAAGTCCTCTGCTGAAAACACCTCTCCGCTAATCTTATCAGATATATTGAGTACGCCGATGGTTTTTTCATCCAGTTTCAGGGGAACGCTGATGAATGAGCTTGTTCTGTATTTATGCCTCTTAGGAAACCCCCATTCATTCTTTTCAATATCTTCCATCACGAGGGGGACTCCTTCCCTGAACACCCATCCGGCGATACCCTCACCAGCCCTTATTCTGATATCGGTCAGGAGCCTCCGGTTTATGCCTTTTGCAGCTTTAATAGTAAGGTATGCCGTATCGTCGCTGACAAGCATCAGCGAGCCTTTTTCGGCTTCAGTAAGATAAATGGACATGTCCAGTATTGTTTCGTAAAGCATGTCAGGCTCTTTAACGGGAATAAGGCGTGAAGTGGCTGTGTTCAGGATATCTATTTCTTTCAGACATTTGTGGTATGTCTCCTGCAGCTCCACAATTTTGAGGCAGTTACCCATCATCTTGCATGTTTCAAAGATAATGTCAGCATCGTCCTGAGAAATAACAGAGTTATAGATATTTAAAAGACCTATTACTGTATCCTCCGATATGATCGGGAAGGCATACATTAACGTGATCTTGTCATTGAACCCCAGCCTAAGGAGCTCCATGACAGACTCTGAATTTACAGGTTTTTGCTTATCAACAACCTCAGCTATCAATCCGGTAGTCTTTAATGGTAAGGATTGCAGGTGATCCCTGAATTTTCCGGCTGATTTGTAGGGTTTGAATACGGTGTTATCCCTGATCATAACAGCTATGCTCTCAGCATTAAACAGGAAGAGAATCATATCCACCATGATGTCATAAATCTCAGCAGCCTGTTTCTCCAGCTGTATTTCTGATATGAGGCTGAAAACAGTCTTCATGAGCCTGTATCGTTTTTCGAGAAATGTCCCTTTATGGCTGCTCTGCAGTCCGAGGCTGAAAATTGAACGGATATACCGTGCAGTATCCTGCAGCTCTGCATAGTCCTTTATCGTCATCTCCTGGAGCAGGGCTTTTTGTTGATCAGGCATGAAACCGTAAGCAGCGCCTGCTGTTTTCGCAAAGGTATCATAATCGGCAGCAGAGACGAACACACCGCCCCCTACAACAATAAAGGCTGAGGTCTCAATGCGGATTGGTATAAAGAAGTGATACTGCTCCCCGGGGCCTTTCAGAAAAGAGATGTCAGTTCTCTGGAGTGCTTTTTCGATATTTTTCTTCACGAAGTCGTGATATTCATCTCTCCCTTTCGACAGAGCCTTGAGTGATGACAAAAGCTTATTTTCGTTAACCGGAGGCATAATCAGATTGCCTCTTTCACCGTAAAGAGAAAGATACAGGCCTGTTAATTTGGCAAGATGGTTCTGAAGAGAAGAAAGCGTATCAATATCAAGATATTCCATGGTTACTGGTTGACATCCGGTCGAACTGGTTAAGGAGTTCATGGATATTCTTTTTCAGCAGAGGATGCATTACATCCGGTGCTATTTCATCTAATGGTCTCAAGACAAAATCCCTTTCATGCATTAAAGGATGGGGTATTTTCAACGTATCTTCATTTACTATGATATGGTTATAAAGAAGAATGTCAAGATCTATG
>JALHSV010000418.1 GCA_022865525.1 Thermodesulfovibrionales bacterium | reverse complement strand
CCTGCACATCCAAGCCTCAGAAACGAAAAACTTTCTGGCACTGACCAGTGGGCCTTCAGTATAACGATGCAATATAGAGCAACATACCTCATAACAAAAACGGGAATTGTTATTACCGCTGTCGGGATACATAACGACGTTATAGGGAATTAAAGCCTGTACGCTGCCCCTGTTTTACACTTTTGGCTTTTTCTCTTTTACACTTCTGCCTTCTGCTCTTTTACTCTTGGCTACTTGACCCCTTGGCCCCTTTACTCCTGCTGTGGTCACCCTGAGCTTGTCGAAGGGTCTCGCTGTTTTCACTTGCCCCCTTGAATCCTCTGTATCTGGAGCATTTCACTCGAACCCCTGAACCCTCGAATCCTCGGCCCTTTCTGACTTCTGCTCTTTTGCTCTTTTTCCCCTCGAATCCTCTCCGGACTCAGGCGAAAAACTTCTTAATATTAGTAATATTTCACTTGACCCCTGAATCCTCGAATCCTTGGCCCCTGCCTAAATTGATGCCAAAAAAATAGACCCGGCCCAAATATTCTTCTTTTTAACATAAAATATCAGCTTATTCCCTTTTAGCATTGCTCACTTATGTTAGAATATGAAGAAGAGTAAAGGAGGAGAAGCATTTATATGGAATTATTGGTCAAGCTCCCTGATATGAATATAAAAGAAGATGAAATTAAGTTACTTCTTGCAATAAAGCTGTATGAAGACGGAATAGTCTCATTGGGCAAAGCTGCTGAAATAGCAGGTTACTCGGAAAGGGCTTTTGCCGAAGTCCTCATACACCGTGGCGTTTCCCCTTTGAAATATGAGGAGACCAACCTTGACGAAGAATTGAGAAATGCCTGATACTGCTATCGCTGACACATCTTCCCTCATAGCACTCGAAAAAATTAATCTCCCTGATATCCTCTGTAAAATATATGATAGAATTCTGTTGCCGCAAGCTGTTTTTCGTGAATTCGGGGCGCCCCACCCTGTATGTTATGCGGTTAAAAAAATTGAAAGTCCTTTAATAAAACTTCTTGTCAGCGATCTGAATTTGGGGAGAGGAGAAGCTGAAGTAATAGCGCTTGCCAAAGAAACGGGCCATAGGATAATAATGGACGAACAAAAGGGTCGCAATGTTGCAAAAAGATTGGGACTCAACGTTACCGGCACTATCGGCATATTGCTAAAAGCGGAAAAACTGCATCTTATTGGCAGTGCCTATGAAAAAATAAGGGACCTGAAGGGAAAGGGGTTTTACGTTTCTGATGCATTGCTGGATGATATTTCCAAATTTAAAAATTCAAAATGAAGCAGTTAACAGAAAGTGAAAGAAAGACCTTTTGCTCTTCTGACTTCTGCTCTTTTGCTCTTCTGGACTTCTGCACTCGACCCCTCGCCCCCTGCCTCTGCTGAATCCTCTGTATCTGGAGCATTGCACTCGAACCCCTGAATCCTCGAATCCTTGAACCCTTTCTGCGCTTCTGCACTGTTGCTCTTTTGCACTTGAATCCTCTCCGCTTAGGGCGGATACCCCGGAGTGCCGAATTTATCGCTGAGTCTGATATTTTTATTTCTTTGAGATGATATCAAGGAACTCCCTCGGAGTCACAATTTTTACTGTTTTGGATTTTTTCATGTCTAAGAGATG
>JALHSV010000417.1 GCA_022865525.1 Thermodesulfovibrionales bacterium | reverse complement strand
CAGAAAACTGAGGGAATTACGGGATACTGCTGAGGGAGAAGGGTTCAAACTGCCGGAACTTTCCATGGGAATGACTCATGATTTTGAAGCGGCAATCCTGGAAGGAGCAACCATGGTAAGGATTGGGACAGGGATATTCGGGGAAAGAATACTAAGAAAAGATGCATTTGGTGTATTATAATTACGTAAAAAGAGTTATTCCAACACGCTTTAAATGGACTGTTACCATATTGTCGTCATTCCCCGGCTTGACCGGGGAATCCTTCTTGTTTTTTCAGAAAGATTCCCGACGCGCTTCGCTTGCGGGAATGACAGGTGTTACTTTACTTATGGTCTTCTTATTAACTTATTGAATTATATTTCTCTGTGAACAAAAGAGAGGGGAATACATGATCGGGTTCATCGGCGGCGGCAATATGGCAGAAGCCCTCATAAAGGGAATTCTGCAGAGCGGCATGAAGGACATTATGGTCTCTGAGCCGAGGGATGAGAGGCGCACATATCTCGAAAAAACTTACGGCATCAAGACTACGTCAGATAATAAAGAGATATGTAAGAACTGTACTATCATCATACTTGCAGTAAAGCCACAGAATATGGACGATGTAACCGCCGAGATTTCGGGTATTATATCAAGCGACACATTAATCGTATCGATAGCTGCCGGCATAACATTATCCTATCTCTCAACAAGACTGAAGACATCGAAAATAATCCGGGTTATGCCGAACACGCCTGCGCTTGTTCTGGAGGGGGTATCTGTTCTGTCAATGTCCGAATGCATTCATGATAAAGAAATGGGCTTGGTCCGGGAGATATTCATGTCTGTCGGGAAAGTCCTTGTGCTTCCTGAAAAATACATGGATGCGGTAACCGCTCTTTCAGGAAGCGGCCCTGCTTTTGTCGCACTGTTTGTCGAAAAAATGATCGACGCAGGAATCACCATGGGATTGACCGGTGAAAACGCTTCTGAACTTGCAATCCAGACCCTCATCGGGACTGCAAAGCTTCTTGAGACAGGAATGCCTCCCGGAAGGCTCAGGGAAATGGTAACATCACCCGGTGGCACCACTGCAGCAGGGCTTCGTGTTTTCGAAGAGAAAGGGCTTAAGAATATTGTACAGGCTGCGATTGAAGCAGCTGCCGGCAGATCAAGAGAATTAGGGAGAAAAGAATAATGTTTATCTTTGCTAATCTCATTCTTGCACTTGGAAAGATTCTGGATATGCTGCTCTCTGCGTATATGTGGGTTATCATCATATCTGCATTAATCAGCTGGGTAAATCCGGATCCCTACAACCCGATTGTCAGATTTCTGCACACCGTTACCGAACCCGTGCTGAGGCCGGTCAGAAGGATAATAGGATTCAGGACCGGATTTGTTGACATATCGCCGATGGTTGTCATTCTTGCCATACTGTTTGTGAAGTATTTCCTGATTCAGTCTTTGATAGAGCTTGCCTATAAATTGAAAGGAGGCATCATTTTATGAGGATCACGCCGCTTGACATCCAGCAGAAACAGTTCCCCAT
>JALHSV010000416.1 GCA_022865525.1 Thermodesulfovibrionales bacterium | reverse complement strand
GCCACCGATTGAGGATTGTTCACGCTCTGATTCATCGCTGCCTGGAAAGTCCCGGTTCCGTTGCCAAGCAATATGGAGACAGTATTACTATCGAGATTCGCCACGGCAAGGTCAAGCTTTCCGTCATTGTTGAAGTCACCTACCGCCACCGATTGAGGATTGTTCACGCTCTGATTAATCGCCGCCTGGAAAGTCCCGGTTCCGTTACCAAGCAATATGGAGACAGTTTTACTGCCTATATTCGCCACAGCAAGGTCAAGCTTTCCGTCATTGTTGAAGTTACCTACCGCTACCGACAAGGGGTTGTTACCTACTCTATAGTCCTCTGCCGCCTGGAAAGTCCCGGTTCCGTTGCCAAGCAATATGGAGGCAGTATTACTATCTGTATTCGCCACAGCAAGATCAAGGTTTCCGTCTCCGTCGAAGTCACCCACCGCCACCGACAAGGGGTTGTTACCTACTCTATAGTCCTCTGCCGCCTGGAAAGTCCCGGTTCCGTTGCCAAGCAATATGGAGACAGTTTTACTACCTATATTCGCCACAGCAAGGTCAAGCTTTCCGTCATTGTTGAAGTTACCTACCGCTACCGAGTCAGGCTGCAACCCTACGTCATATGCCACCACGTTAAAAGACAGCGCAAAGACATTCGACTCGAAAAGAAAAAAAACGTATACCAAAAGTCCAATGCACAGCACAAACTTTTTACCCATTTTTAAATCCCCTTTCCCAAATATGACCTAAGCTATACCGAAGTGAAATTTATCTATCTGAGAAAAAACTTCTCAGACATACCGTCACTTCTTAGCCATCTTTTTCATATTTTTCTCTGAAATGAACGTTGTTTTATAGCATTTAGTGCATGGCGGAATAATTCAGCATCATCAACTTCCTTGCCACAGTAGACATTAAATTGAGGTTCGTCCTTCGGCAAATCAACTATCTTCTCTTTCTAAAGATCCCCCACTCAAGTATCTCCCGAATGTGAAGATTTGTGCTATAGTGTAAAACTATGAAGTTGTATTAAAAGTAGGCCTTAACCATATGATTTGTCAAGGAAAAATATTGACACGTGTTATGCTTTTTTACTCGGGGGCTTGTCTTTGCTGTTTTCCAGCTCTCTTAATGCGGAATTTTGCCGTTGATTTGCAAAAGAATTCTTTGTCATCACAAAGAAACTCATTGTGCATGATTGAAGGTAAAAGTTTCACTGATCATAATTTTGGAAGATGAGTTGTACTATGTGAAGTGTTGTGGATCAAGGGAGCATGGTTTACTGTGTAAGGTCTTGCCCCTTCAGTGTGCCCTGCAAACATTGACATTCTTTATGGTGGAAATCCAGTAATGATAGAAGGCAGAGCCATATGGCTTTGATAGCAGGAAATGATTAAAACGTTATTTTCTGAAACTATTCGACGACAGCAGCGCAAGGCTTGTGAGAGAACATCTGAGTTATAACGTCGATCATCCGCAAGTATTTCCGATATGGCAAAGGATAATAATTTATCTGAAATACTACCTACTATCTATTACCTACTGTTATCTGATGTATGCTTCGGTGACATAGCGGCGCATCATGCGGTGGGTGTTGAAGTAATAGGCGTTCTTGCCAATTGCATTCTGCATCATCCTGACCCATGTATGCCTGTCAGAGTAATACATAGGGATGATGATAGTCTGAAGTTTATTGTAAAGATCGTCTGCGTCTCTCGTATCTATATTGTCAACTAAGTTCGTTTCTGTCGGGCTCGGACCTATGGACCAACCGGTAAACCCCTCGATATGTCCTTCAATCCACCACCCGTCAAGCACGCTGAAATTCATGATCCCATTATGAACAGCCTTCATTCCGCTCGTGCCCGATGCTTCCCGTGGCCTCAGCGGAGTATTCAGCCATATATCAACACCTGAAACCATTTTGAGTGCAATATCCATATCATAATTTTTCAGATATGCCATTTTGATCTTGTCTTTTAACCGCTCTTTTATCGCAAATATCTTCTCGATAAGCTTCTTACCTGAATCGTCTTTTGGATGTGCCTTGCCTGCATAGATAATCTGCAGCTTTCCGGATGCGATCTGTTCGAGTCTCTCCATATCGCTGAAAATGAGATCAGCCCTTTTGTATGCAGTAACCCTCCGCGCAAATCCTATGGTGAAAATATCAGGATCCATTTTGATGCCGGTATTCTTATAAACATAGTCGAAAAGAATCTTTTTCGCCTCCATGTGTGCATCCCAGATTTCATCATAGGGAATACGGCCGACTCTTACGAATAAATCCGGCTCATTTGCCCAGCCGGGGAGATATTTGTCATAAAGTTTCTTGAAACTGTCACATGTCCAGGTAAAAGTATGGACACCGTTTGTGATCGCGCTGATTTCATACCCGGGGAACATATTCCTCGAGACCTCACCGTGTTTTTTTGCAACACCGTTGATAAATTCACTCAGGTTAAGGCCCAAACGGGTCATGTTGAGGTTTTCCTTACCGCCGAGCTCTTTCAGAACCTTTATGGGCAGCACTTCGCCCATGATTTTAAGAACGAGGTCATAGGGAAATGTGTCATGACCGGCTTCGATCGGTGTATGCGTAGTAAAGACGCAGAGGTCTTTCACTTTTTCTACATCCCACACGAGTTTTTCATCCCATACATCCTCAATCGGACGCTTGAACCTGTTCAGGAGTTCAAGGGTCAGAAGACTTGAATGTCCCTCATTCATATGATGTTTTTTTATCTCAAAGCCGAGTTCATGAAGTATTCTCACACCGCCAATACCAAGGACAATCTCCTGTTTCAGGCGGTATGCAATATCTCCTCCGTAGAGGTAATGGGTAATTTCCCTGTCTTCAGGCACATTCCCTTCGATATCCGTATCAAGGAAGAAGACAGGAATACATCCCCGTGTCAGGCTTTCAACATTAAATTGCCAGGCCTGTACAAGAACCTCACGGCCTTCAATCTGAACAGAAATCTTTGTTGGCAGCAATGTCATATGCTGCGCCGGATTCCAGGAATATGGATGTTCTGTCTGTCTGCCGCGCTCATCCAGTTCCTGAATAAAATATCCCTTTTTTGTCAGGAGAGTCACAGCAACCATGGGAAGCTTGAGGTCTGCACAAGTCCGGATCGTATCTCCGGCCAGCACACCGAGTCCGCCACTGTATGTCGGTATGTCGTTCCGTATGCCAATTTCCATTGAAAAATAGGCAATCCTCGGTTCTTTGGTAAATTCTATGGAGCAAGCATTGTTCATAAACACAATATTCTACGCTATACCAGAACTGAATAACAATATTGCTTATAATACGAGAAAAGGTAAAATAATAAATTGGCAAGTAAATATTAAGCCGTCATTCCCCGGCTTGACCGGGGAATCCAGAAAAGACTGGATGCTCCGATCAAGTCGGAGCATGTCGGTATTATATGTTTTCCTATGGAGGTATCAGTTCATCAAAATCGTGAATTTGCATAAATTCAGGTGAACTTTTCGGGTTCACCTTTGAATTGGATCGTGCTTTATAGAGGATATACTTGATTCCAAACCGTTTTGCTGTCCTGAGAATTTCTTCTGTATCATCGATGAAGAGCGTTTTCTGTTTATCAAAGCCAAGCCGCTTTTCTGCTGTTGTCCAGAATTTCAGGCTCTCCTTTGGAAAGCCGGCATCGAATGAGGAGAGCACGGAATCAAAATACCTGCCGATCTCTGTTTTTCTGAATTTCAGATCTATTGACTTGTAATGTGCATTTGTCACCAGGAAAACTTTTTTCTTCATGCGTTTGAGCATTTTCAGGAAATCTTCTACATGGGGGTGAACCTCGATCAGATGTTTTATCTGCTCTTTGAGGGCGGGTATATCAAGGTTAAGCTCCTGTGACCAGAAGTCAAGGTCTGTCCAATTTAAGGTACCTTCATGCACTTTGTATTTCTTCATAAGTTCTTCTTTCGCTCTCCCGACTGTCATGGCATGTTTCTCAGCATATTTTTCGGGAACAAGATGCTCCCAGAAGAAATCGTCAAAATACTTGTCAAGGAGCGTCCCGTCCATATCGAGGAGGACGTAATGGATATTTTCTAAAGGGATGTTCTTCGTGATCACGAATGAAGTATACTTTAAAACGGCAGGAATTTCGGCAATTTGAAGCCTTTCTTGCCTTTAAACATCTTCAGCATTTTCCTTATCTCAATATACTGCTTGACAACTCTGTTGACGTCAGGAACCGTTGTGCCGCTTCCCACGGCAATCCTCTTTCGTCTGCTCCCGTTCATAATCGTGTGGTCTTTCCGTTCCTTTTTCGTCATGGAGCTGATAATTGCTTCAACCTTTACCAGTTCCCTTTCATCGATGGCAAGGTTCTTGATTTTTTGAGCCCCGGGTATCATAGCAAGAAGGTTTTCCAGTGGACCCATACTACGCATTTTCTTAAGCTGTTCCCTGAGATCATCAAAGGTGAAGGATTCATTCATGATCGTCTTCTGGAGTTTTTCAGCCTCTTTCTGATCAAACGTTTTCTGCGCCTGTTCTATCAGGCCGAGGACATCACCCATGCCGAGGATTCTTGATGCTATCCTGTCAGGATAAAAAGCTTCGAGCATCTCGATTTTCTCTCCGGTCCCGATAAATTTAATCGGTTTTCCCGTAACTGATATAATCGAGAGCGCCGCACCGCCGCGTGCGTCACCATCCATTTTCGTGAGAATAATCCCGTCAATGCCTATCTGCTCCTGAAAGTTTTTTGCAATAGTAACAGCATCCTGACCTGTCATGGCATCAGCAACAAAAATAACCTCTTTGGGCG
>JALHSV010000415.1 GCA_022865525.1 Thermodesulfovibrionales bacterium | reverse complement strand
CACCATGACTTCCCACTCCCCCATAACTGTCAACGATGATTTTTCTGCCCGTGAGCCCCGTATCTCCCATGGGACCGCCGACAACAAAGCGGCCTGTGGGGTTCACATAATAGGTAATATGCTCCTCATCAATCAGATCAGGAGGAACCGTGGGTTTGATGACTTTCTCAATGACATCTTCCCGGATCTCTTTCAGGGTCATCTCGGGACTATGCTGTGTTGATATGACGATACTATCTACCCTGAACGGTTTGCTGTCTTTATATTCAATGGTCACCTGTGTCTTTCCGTCAGGTCTTAAATAACCGAGGATGTCCTTTTTCCTGACTTCTGCCAATCTCATGGCAAGTTTATGTGCGAGCAGTATCGGGAGGGGCATGAGCTCAGCTGTTTCATTACAGGCAAATCCGAACATGAGCCCCTGATCTCCGGCACCTCCGATATCGACGCCAAGGGCAATATCCGAGGACTGGCTGTGAATGGATGTGATAACAGCACATGTCTCATAATCGAACCCATATTTTGCCCTTGTATAACCGATGTCCTTGATCGTCTCCCTGACAATGTCAGGAATCTCTACATAGCAGGCTGTCGTTATCTCCCCTGCCACGAATGCCAGCCCTGTGGTTACCAGTGTTTCACATGCAACTCTGGCCACCGGGTCTCTTGCAATAATTGAATCAAGTACTGCATCTGAGATCTGATCTGCAATTTTATCCGGATGCCCTTCTGTTACAGACTCTGATGTGAAAAAATAGTTACTCGCGAGCATATTCACCTCCCAGGGATAAGGAATAAAAATCCAAAGGTACTATAAATATTACCATAATTTATAAACTCTCCACTATCTCAAATCAGCGCTTCTGTCCTGTACCGGAAGGGTTGTTAAAACGAACAGGTAACCTGTATCAACGATCTCTATGATATTCCTGTATCGACTTTATATGCACCTTTTTCTTTTTGAGCATCTCGATAGCATTTACGACAGCGCGCGCTCCTGACATGGTGGTTGTGAACGGAACTTTATACTGGAGTGCACTTTGTCTGATCGAAAAGGAGTCTTTCTGCGCCAGTGCTCCGCTGACTGTATTAATGACAAAATGAATCTCACTGTTTTTAATCAGATCAACAATATGCGGTCTTCCTTCTGCAACTTTATTGATAACTTCGACATCTAACCCATGATCCCGCAAATATCCTGCAGTTCCTCTGGTTGCTATAAGAGAGAGCCCGAGATCAAGAAGCTTTTTTGCAATCGGAACTGAAGCCGGCTTATCCTTGTCTTTGAGGCTGATAAATATTTTCCCGGACAAAGGAATTCCGTTGCCGCAGGCTATCTGGGATTTTCCATAGGCAAGGCCAAAATCCTCATCAATCCCCATCACTTCTCCGGTTGATTTCATCTCCGGACCAAGAATTGTGTCAACTCCGTGGAACCTGTCAAAAGGGAAGACTGCTTCCTTTACAGCAATATGGTGTAAGATTTTCTCCTCAGTCAGCCCGAGTCCTCGTAATGTTTCCCCTACCATTACTTTTGCGGCCATCTTTGCGAGTGGAACTCCTGTTGCTTTGCCGACAAACGGGATCGTCCTTGATGCCCGTGGATTAACCTCCAATATGTAAATATCCGTGTTCTTAACCGCAAACTGGACATTCATGAGGCCTATGACATTCAGTTCTTTGGCAAGTACTTTTGTCTGCCTCTTAATCTCTTCAACAATCTGAAGACCCAGGGAATGCGGGGGGAGGCTGCAGGCTGAGTCTCCCGAGTGAATTCCTGCTTCTTCGATATGTTCCATCACTCCCCCGATGATTACCGTAAGCCCGTCAGAGATTGCATCGACGTCAACTTCAATGGCATCCTCAAGATACTTGTCAATCAGCACCGGATGCTCAGGCGATGCTTTGACTGCGCGTTGCATATATGCATGCAAGGATTTTTCGTCATAGACGATTTCCATAGCCCTGCCGCCGAGTACATACGAAGGGCGTACCATCACAGGATACCCTATTTTCCCGGCTGCAGCGAGAGCCTCTTCAACAGACATTGCCGTGTCGCTCTCAGCCTGTTTCAGATTGAGTTTATGGAGCAGCTCCTTGAACCTCTTTCTGTCCTCTGCCTGGTCGATCGAGTCGGGAGATGTGCCAAGTATTCTGACGCCTTCCTTTTCAAGAGGCACAGCGAGTTTTAAAGGAGTTTGTCCGCCAAACTGGACAATAACACCCTCAGGCTTTTCGGTTTCAATGATATTCAGTACATCCTCTAAGGTCAGTGGTTCAAAATAAAGCCTATCAGCAGTGTCATAATCTGTGCTGACTGTTTCAGGATTGCAATTTACCATGATTGTCTCATACCCGAGTTCCTTGAGTGCGAACACCGCATGCACACAACAGTAGTCGAATTCAATGCCCTGACCGATTCGATTGGGACCGGAGCCGAGTATTACGACCTTCTTTCTGTTACTCGGATTGGCCTCATTATCAACAAATCCCCCCTTACCCCCCTTTGCTAAAGGGGGGGAGGGGGGATTATCTTGACTCCTCGAATCCTTGGACCCTTGAACCCTGTAATAAGGTACTTCATATGTTGAATAGAGATACGGAGTATATGCTGCAAATTCAGCCGCACAGGTATCAACGATTTTATAAACAGCCTGGATATTGTTCTCGCGGCGCAGATGCCGTATATCAGTCTCCTGCATATCGAGCAACTGAGCAATCCTTCTGTCGGAAAAACCATATCGCTTTGCTCTCAGAATCAAGGATTCAAGGGGCCCAGGATTCAAGGGGTCAAGTGAAAAAATAATGTTTTCTTTTGAACCCTCTATCTCTTTTTCCATATCAACAATCTGCTTCATATTCTGTAAAAACCATGGATCTATCCAGGTAAGCGCATATATCTCCCGAATGCTCATGCCTTCGCGAAGTGCCTGGGCGATGAACCATACTCTTTCGGCATTCGGTGTTTTGAGCCTGGACTTTATAAGGCTCATGTCTGCAGGAACATTTTCCAATCCGTAACTTCCAATCTCAAGACTCCGCAAGGCTTTCTGTAATGATTCCTTGAATGTCCTTCCTATGGACATAACTTCACCAACAGATTTCATCTGCGTTGTGAGGGTCGGGTCTGCTGCCGGGAACTTTTCAAAAGCAAATCTCGGGAACTTTGTGACGACATAGTCAATCGTCGGTTCAAAAGACGCAGGAGTCTCCCTGGTTATGTCATTGGGTATCTCATCGAGCGAAAGCCCTACCGCCAGCTTTGCGGCGATCTTGGCAATCGGAAAGCCGGTTGCCTTCGAGGCAAGGGATGAACTCCTCGATACCCTTGGATTCATCTCGATAACAACCATCTTTCCATCATGC
The DNA here is from genome assembly GCA_022865525.1 of Thermodesulfovibrionales bacterium. Classification (GTDB taxonomy): domain Bacteria; phylum Nitrospirota; class Thermodesulfovibrionia; order Thermodesulfovibrionales; family SM23-35; genus JALHSV01. The sequence goes on along the minus strand of JALHSV010000415.1, from coordinate 8,430 downwards.
TGATTAAGGGCAAACTGGATATTTGACCCTCCTGTATCAACGCCGATCTCACGAATGATTGCGATCGAGGCATCCCGCATCCTCTGATATTCTTTATCACTAAGGGTCTGGGCCGGTGCAACGGTGATCGAATCTCCCGTATGAATGCCCATGGGATCAAAATTCTCGATTGAGCAGATAATGACGACATTATCCTTTCCGTCACGCATGACTTCAAGCTCATATTCCTTCCAGCCGAGTGCAGACTCTTCAACAAGCACCTGCCGGACAGGGCTCAGTGTGAGCCCCCTGTCGAGTAATATCCGGTATTCTTCACTGTTATAGGCTATGCCTCCGCCGGTGCCTCCGAGGGTAAAGGAAGGCCTGAGAATAACGGGGAAGCCGATTTCCCCGATGGCATCAAGTCCCTCTTTCAATGATCCCACATGAGCAGACTTCAGAACATCGAGCCCTATCTTTTTCATCGCCTCTTTGAAGAGTTTCCGGTCCTCCGCTTTTTTTATCGCTTCAAGCTTTGCACCGATCAGTTCGACGTTGTATGTACCGAGGATACCCTTTTCTGCGAGTTCAACAGAAAGGTTCAAAGCAGTCTGTCCCCCCATTGTGGGTAAAAGGGCATCAGGCTTTTCCTTCCTGATAATCATTTCGAGAATGTCGGCAGTTAACGGCTCAATGTACGTGGCGTCTGCAATCTCAGGATCTGTCATGATTGTTGCAGGATTGGAGTTGACCAGCACCACCTGATAGCCTTCTTCCCTCAGGGCCTTGCACGCCTGGGTGCCTGAATAGTCAAACTCACATGCCTGGCCTATGATGATTGGGCCAGAGCCGATAAGAAGAATTTTTTTAATGTCCGTTCTTTTTGGCATGTTGATAGATACGGATAAGGTCTAAAAATCTTGTCATTCCGGCTTGGCCGGAATCTTTCTTAAGACAACCCCCTTAACAAAAAGGGAATCAGAAGGATTCCCGCCAAGCGGGAATGACAACCATTGGGAAATGGTTCACTATGAATAACCTCGGTTAGCGTTAATCATATTTCTGAATCTTGTGAAAAGATGTGCCGAATCGTTTGGTCCCGGCCCTGCTTCAGGATGGTGCTGAACCGAAAATACCGGGAATTCAACATGCTGCATGCCTTCCTCTGTCCCGTCGTAAAGATTTTTATGGGTCAAGGTTGCCTGACCTCTGACACTTTCGATATCAACACAATAGTTATGATTCTGGGATGTTATTTCAACCCTCCCTGTTACCATGTCTTTAACGGGATGGTTGCCGCCGTGGTGACCGAACTTGAGTTTGTACGTCCTGCCACCCATTGCAAGGCCGAGTATCTGATGTCCAAGGCAGATTCCGAAAATCGGTTTTTTACGTAGGAGCTTTTTTGTGTTCCCGATAGCATAGGTGACGGTCTCCGGATCTCCGGGGCCGTTACTCAGGATAATGCCATCAGGAGCCGTTTCAAGGACTGCCTCTGCAGGAGTCTGTGCAGGAACAACAGTGACCTCGAACCCTGCTTCGACAAGATTTCTTAAGATGTTGAACTTCAGACCAAAATCGTAAACAATTACCCTGAAGGATGAAGGACGAAGGATGAAGGATGAGTTTTCGTCTTCATACCTTTTACCTTTTACCTTTTCACTTTTAACTCTTGCGGGAGCAGGTTGCCATTTCCATACCCCCTCTTTCCATGAATACTGTTCTTTTGTCGTCACGTCCTTGACCAGATCAAAGGCAGATATCCCCGGGTGTGCCCTGACTTTTTTCAGAAGGTTCTCCGGGTCTAAATCTGATGTGGATAGTATTCCCATCTGGGCTCCGTGATTTCTTAGATGCCTTGTCAGAGCCCGGGTATCGATACCTTCAATGGAGACGATCTGATGGTCCTTCAGGTACTGCCCAAGGGATGAAGCAGCTCTCCAGTTGCTTGGAAAATCAATATATTCCTTCACGATAAAACCTTCCACCTTTGGCCCATGAAGTGACTCCCTGTCATTGTGAATAATGCCGTAATTGCCTATCTGTGAATATGTCATGGTAACAATCTGCCCTTTATAGGATGGATCGGTAAGAATTTCCTGATAGCCTGTCATGGATGTATTGAATACAACCTCCCCTATTGCTTCACCATCACAGCCGAAAGAATTGCCCTCGAAAACCATTCCGTCAGACAGGACCAGCAGGGCTTTACCACTCATAAACTTTTCCCTTATAGATTGTTATGACCGGCATGCCTCTTAAGCCCCACCCATTGAATGGTGTGTTTTTGCCTTTTGAGATGAATTTGTGACTTTCCACTGTGTATTCCTTCTTTTCATCGATGATTACCACATCTGCATCAGAGCCGACTCCGAGAGTTCCTTTATCAATCTGCAAAATTCTTGCAGGATTCAATGCCATTTTTTCGATTAACTGGCTGAAGGTAAGGATATGGCTCCCGACAAGCCTCATACTGAGACTAAACGCTGTTTCGAGTCCTGATATACCGGATGGTGCCGTGTCAAATTCCCTGAGTTTTTCATCCCTGTGGTGCGGTGCATGGTCGGTAGCAATCACATCGATTGTACCGTCCCGCAATCCATCCTTAATCGCCTCAACATCCTGTGCAGTCCTCAAAGGAGGATTGACCTTTGCGTTCGTATCATATCCTTTTACCGCATCTTCAGTGATGCTGAAATAATGCGGACAGGTTTCTGCTGTGACATGCACCCCTCTCTTTTTTGCATTTCTTATTACATCGACCGAACCTTTCGTTGATACGTGGGCTATATGCAATTTCCCGCCTGTCAGTTCTGCAAGCACGATATCCCGGAAGATCATGATCTGCTCTGCTTCAGCAGGGCTGCCCCTGAGGCCGAGGGTCACAGACAATAGTCCCTCGTTCATCACGCCGCCTTCAGAAAGGGACAGGTCTTCGGAATGAGAGATTACCGGGACATTGAATGCCTTTGAATATTCGAGAGCCCTCCTCATAATAAGACTGTTCATGACCGGTTGCCCATCATCCGAGAAGGCAACGCATCCCTCTTTCCTCATGGTGCCTATCTCTGCAAGCTCTTCGCCTTTCTGCCCTTTTGTGATAGCACCGATCGGGAGAACCGTACAGTAACCTTCCTGTGAAGCCTTCCTCTTGATGAACTCTGTAACACTGGCGTTATCGTTCACCGGGAATGTATTCGGCATACAGCAGACAGTGGTAAACCCACCTTTAACCGCAGCCATTGTCCCGGTCTTTATCGTTTCCTTGTGTTCAAACCCGGGTTCCCTGAGATGAACATGCATGTCAACGAGACCGGGGATTACGATCATATCTCTTGCATCAATTATTCTTGTATCAGGGCTATTCCCTCCGCGGCGCCCCCTCTTGCCAAGAGGAGTATGGGGGGGAATGGTTTCTCTGACCTCTTTTATTTTCCCATCCTCTATCAGGATATCCCCAATGGTATTTAGACCCTGTGAAGGGTCTATTATCCGTCCGTTCTGAATATGTATTCTCACCGTTTTACTCCTGACAGAAGATACATGACCGACATTCGCACTGCTATACCATTCGTAACTTGCTCAAGGATAACCGACTTCGGGCCATCGGCAATCTCTGATACGATTTCTATCCCCCTGTTCATAGGGCCCGGGTGCATAACAATAACGTCTTCCTTTGCAAGACAGAGACGTTCAGGTGTCAGTCCCCAGTTTTTGGAATATTCGTCGGTTGACGGAAAGAATCCTTTCCCCTGTCTTTCCATTTGTATTCTGAGCATTATCAGGACATCAACGCCTTTCACCCCATCTTCCATATTATGAAAAACGGAAACGCCCATCGCTTTCAGGTTTTCAGGGATCAGGGTTGGCGGTCCAATGAGTCTGACGCGTGCTCCAAGGGCTGTCAGGCAGTAGATATTGGATTTTGCGACCCTGCTGTGCATAATGTCACCCACTATGGCAATCTCAAGGCCTGCTATCTTCCTTTTCTTTTCCTGAATCGTAAATGCATCAAGGAGAGCCTGTGTCGGATGCTCGTTTGTTCCATCCCCGGCATTAATAACCGAAGCGTTGAGATTTTTTGCGAGGAGATGCGGTACCCCTGATGAAGCGTGTCGTATGATAATGAAATCTGCTCCGAGGGCCTGGACTGTCAACGCTGTATCAATCAGACTCTCTCCTTTTACGACACTGCTTGTCGGGACAGAGAAGTTTATGACATCGGTGCTCAGTCTTTTTGCCGCAAGCTCAAAGGATGTTCTCGTGCGGGTTGATGGTTCGAAGAAGAGGTTTACCGTGGTTTTGCCCCGTAAAGCAGGTACCTTCTTGATATCCCTTCCAAGAACATCCTTAAACCCTGCAGCAGTGTCAAGGATCAGGTTGATTTCCTGGACTGAAAGTTCTTTGATTCCAAGCAGGTCCTTGTTATTCAGCACCCTTACCTTCCACAGATTCAAATTTCCTAATCGTTACCCTGTCTTCAACCCCTTCTTCCTCCATCTGCACCTCAACGGTTTCTCTTAATGACGTGGGGATATTTTTCCCGACATAATCAGCCTTTATCGGGAGTTCCCGGTGTCCCCTGTCTATCAGAACCGCAAGCTGGATTGAGGCAGGTCTCCCGATATCCATTAATGCGTCCATGGCCGACCTGATGGATCTGCCGGTAAACAGGACGTCATCGACGAGGACAATCTTCAGATCGTTTACTTCAAAGGGAACTTCTGTTCTCCTGACAACCGGCTGCTGTTTCCGTATGTTCAGGTCATCCCTATAGAGAGCAATATCAAGGGAACCCACGGGGATTTCTTTTTTTTCTATCTCCTGAATTTTCGCAGCAAGCCTTTGAGCAAGATATACCCCGCCTCTCTGTATGCCGATAAGGCAGAGCCGTGACGTCCCTTTATTCTTTTCGATAATTTCATGGGCCATCCTTGTCAAAGCCCGGTCGAGATCTTTCTTATTCATTAATTCTTTGGACATATTTCTACCTCGGATGGGTGATGGATAAATAATGTGAGATGCGCAGACATAAAAAAACCTTCCCCTGTGCATGGAAGGTTAATGATGGTGATATTTTGCAGCATCTGCTGCCTCCTTACCTTCTTAGCCTCGCAGGGCCATTCTTAAAGGTGATAATAGTTAACCACAAGTATCCGAGGTTTGTCAATTTGTCACAGATAAGGAGCATCGCATTTAGCCTGCTTTATTCATACATTTTATGTATGCCTGCGGATACAATATTTTCGCTCATTCTCGGTCTTATCGACCTCCGAGGTGAATTCTGTCTTCGACAGTATTCAAATCCGCTCAAATATCATATCTGCCGTCAATTTTATGAATAATATAGGTTAGTGTTAAAATATTCAAATGTCTGTAAAAAACCTCATTCTCAAGGGCGCGAGACAGAACAATCTCAAAAATATTGATCTTGTCCTGCCCCATAACAGGGTGATAGCAATTACCGGCGTCTCGGGTTCGGGAAAATCATCCCTGGCTTTTGATACGGTCTTTGCCGAAGGACAGTGGAGGTTCATCGAATCATTATCAACATATGCACGGCTTTTCCTTGAAAAGCTCGACAGACCGGATGTCGACGAAATCCACAATATAAGACCTGCCATTGCCCTTGAACAGAAGAATCCTATCCGCGGTTCGCGATCCACGGTCGGAACCTTAACAGAGCTTTATGACCTTTTTCGGCTCCTCTATGCAAAGGTTGCCACCCCCTTCTGCCCGGTCTGCGGCAAAGAAATAAGGATGTGGGATCCTTCTCAGGTTATTGCGGAGCTTCTTGAGAAGCATGCCGGAGAAAAAGCCCTTGTTGTTTTCAGCACAGAAGAAACAATTGAGGAATTAAAGAAACGGGGATTCTACAGGATCTGGCTTGATGGAGAAGCGGTTGATTTATCGGAAATACAAGCAAAGGCAGTATCTTCTCTGCCAACAGTAATCCCCCCTTACCCCCCTTTAGAAAAGGGGGGCAGGGGGGATTTGCAGAAAGGGGGGCAGGGGGGATTTGATATCGTCCTCGACAGGCTTGTTATCAGAGATGAACCGCGATTGTCTGACTCTATCGAAATGGCATGGAGAGAGGGAAACGGGGAAGTAAAAATTATCATTGTTGGTGAAAGGGGATTGACCACCCTTGTCTTTTCATCAAGGAATGCCTGTGATGCTTGTAATATCGAGATCCCTAACCCTTATCCTTTGCTTTTCTCGTTCAACCATCCTGTTGGTGCATGCCCTGAGTGCAAGGGATTCGGGAATATCCTGAACTATGACGAGGATCTCATTATCCCCGATAAGAATCTGTCGCTTGCGAAGGGTGCTGTCGATCCCTGGAGCAAACCGGCATGCCGGTGGTGGAAAAAACAGATTCTGAAGAAGGCAGAGAAAGAAGGACTTGATATCAACAAGCCTTTTTCAGCGTTTACTGAAAAAGAGAAGGCCCTCTTATTTAAGGGAAGCAGCAGTTTTTATGGTATTGACGATTTTTTTGAGGAAATGGAAAGCAAAAGGTATAAACTCCACGTGCGAGTTTTTCTGAGCAGATACAGGCGGCCTGTAGTCTGTTCACTATGCAGGGGGAAAAGACTTCAGCGGGAGGCACTCGCGTATAAAATTTCAGGACTTGATATAGCCGATCTCTGTATGATGCCGGTATCAGACCTCTTTGTATTTTTCAAAGATCCTGACCTTTCTCCATTTCAGAAAGATATGGCGAAAGAGATCCTCAGGCAAATAAACCTTAAGATCGGTTTTCTGAAAAGGGTCGGTGTCGCTTATCTGAGCCTGAGCCGTGACGGGAGAACCCTTTCAGGAGGAGAGTATCAACGGGTGAATCTGTCGAAACAGATAGCATCTTTTCTCACAGGCACCCTGTATGTCCTTGATGAACCTACAGTCGGACTTCATGCGAGGGACACGGAGATAGTCGCCGGTATTATGTCCGAGCTTTCAAGGCTTGGCAATACTATTCTTGTTGTAGAGCATGACAGAGGAGTTATCGAATCTGCTGACTGGGTAGTCGAATTGGGCCCGGGGGGAGGGCATCAGGGAGGTGAAATCGTATTCTCAGGCCCGAAGGATGAATTCCTGATGGCGGATACTCTTACAGCGCGGTATATAAAGGGGACCGACAAGATAACAGATTTTTATCATAAACGGAGGAGTGGTGATGGGGAAAAACTCCTTCTTGTTGGTGCATCAGGAAACAATCTGAAATCCGTTGACCTTGAAATACCCCTGCTGACATTGACAACGGTGACCGGCGTATCGGGATCAGGCAAAAGCAGTCTTATCGTGCAGACACTCTACCGGATTTTAGCGAAGGAGTTTAAGGTCGAACAGAGTTTTCCCCTTTCATACAAAACGATTGAAGGAATGCAGTATCTCCAAGGAATCAAGCTCATTTCCCAAACTCCGATAGGTCGCAGTCCCCGATCAAATCCGGTGACGTATCTGAAAATATTTGATCTCATAAGAAACCTCTTTTCTAAGCAGCCGGAAGCGAGAGCCCTTGGTTACGGCCCCGGATATTTTTCTTTTAATGTTACAGGGGGCAGATGCGAGACGTGCAAGGGGAGCGGGTATCAGAAGATGGAAATGTATTTTTTTGAAGATCTCTATGTGAAGTGTGAACTCTGTAACGGGAAGAGATACAAGCCGGAGGCTTTACGTGTTCCATACCGGGGAAAAAATATTCATGATATCCTGAACATAACCGTCGACGAGGCCTTGGACATCTTCAGGGATATCCCCAGGGTGCAGAATAAATTGCAGTTAATGAAGGATATCGGTCTCGGATATATCAGGCTTGGACAGCCTGCAACAACGCTTTCAGGCGGTGAGGCGCAAAGACTCAAGATATGTGCGGAGATGATGAATGTGCCGGTTCTCCCATCAGACAAAGGTGGGAAGAAAGCAATGCAGAAAGGTTTTCTCTACATACTCGATGAGCCGACGATCGGACTGCATTTTAGTGATGTTAAGGCATTGCTTGACGTACTGCAGAGACTCGTTGATGCCGGAAACACGATCGTCCTTATCGAACACAATCTTGATGTAATCAAGGCCTCTGACTGGGTCATTGACCTGGGCCCTGAAGGCGGAGATGAAGGCGGGAAAATCATATTCACCGGCCGGCCGGAAGATATTATCCATATAAAAGAATCATATACAGGGAGATATCTTCGAAATAATTTTCGCTAACCGGGCCACAATCCTTTTATCGGCAATCTTTCTTTTTTATCTCAATCTTTTTCAGTAAAAAAATGACTGAGAAATTCAGCGTCCTTTGGTGGTAAGTCAAACTTCAAACAGGCATCGCCAATCAGCTTGGACAGGCTAACTTTAGGATTCTCAACACGCTCATCCGATATCCACTTGACTGCCCTTCTTAGTTGTTCACCTTCGGGGAGGATACTCATTCTTTTTTCTCCTTACATT
>JALHSV010000414.1 GCA_022865525.1 Thermodesulfovibrionales bacterium | reverse complement strand
CACTTCGTGTAGAAATCCACTGCTTCCTGCTCCATCTTGATTGCCATCTCGATTACGTTCATTGTTCCTCCTCGAAGACCGTTTTCGCATCATATGCATTACAAATCTGCACGGCCTTGCTGAATATATTGAACTTAGAATATCAAGGAAGAAAAATTACTGCAAGATTACCTGGTCGATTAGCCGAATGGCTGACTGCTGATTCACTTTGAAGGTTATTTATTTTGAAGGTTATTTATTAAGACTACCGGATTCTTTTGCAAGAAATGACTTGATAGACTCTTGCGTTATTATGGTAATCCCGTACTTCTTTCTCTCCATTTTTGAAAGATAGCGAAATAAAGAATGCATATTTTCCCATCGCCTTGGGATTTTTTGCTGTTCCTTTTCTATGTAAACCTTTGCAGCATACCAGTAAAGAATAATCCAGTATGAGATGTTACTCCAAACTAATTGTTTTTTTATGGCACGACGTTTTGATAGGTAGCCTACCATCTCAAAAAAGTCCAGGAGGTTTTCAACGTTATCGTCATAAGAATCGTTCAGGAGTGATGCGGCTGCTTTTTGACGAGTTTCAAGCATAGTACCGGAATGAAAGTAATCATTAACTTCCAGGAGTACTTTCAATCCGAAAATCAATTTTTCCCGCCGGTTCTCTATAATCACAACGAGTATTGCAACTATCGCTATTGTGAGAGCTGCAATTGACGTGACAACAGCCCAGTCAATGTTCAAAGTTCCTGTGTGCAATAGATCCCATCCCATAAAAGTCCCCTCACTTATTTAAAGTTTGTCCATAGAGTCGTATTTTGTCATTGTCCGGCTTGACCGGACAATCCAGAATCTATTGTAAAAAACTGGATTCCCCGATCAAGTCGGGGAATGACAGATTCTATAAATCATACATAAAATGTATGCATAAAGCAGTCTAATCGATATATATCTATTGAATATCCGCATGATACTGCTGGAGTGATTTGACGTCGCTTTGCTGAAGGCGGAAAGCCTCGATGCCTCTCGCTGCGGCCACGGCTGCTGCTATCGTCGTAATGTAGGGTACCTTATATTTAATAGCCGCCTGCCGTATATATGCATCTTCGTGTTTACTCAGTTTTCCGCTCGGTGTATTGATCACCAGATGTATCTCCTTGTTCTTAATATCATCCACAATATTCGGCCTGCCCTCGTGTATCTTGTCAACAAGCCTGGCCTGGATATTATGTTGGGTGAGAAATGTATAGGTTCCGCGCGTTGCCTTGATAATGAACCCAAGCTGTTCAAAGCGTTTTGCAATGTTCAGGACTTCATTCTTATCCTTATCAGAGACAGTAATAAGCACCGTACCGGTAAGCGGCAGCCTCTGCTGTGCCGCTTCAAGTGCCTTATAGTAAGCCCTGCCAAAGGAATTATCCATACCGAGGACTTCTCCGGTTGAACGCATCTCCGGTCCGAGAAGCGGGTCAACCTCAGGGAACATATTGAAGGGGAAAACCGCTTCTTTTACACCGTAATGCGGAACAAGCCTCTGTTTAAGCCCCAGCTCAGCAATCTTTTTCCCGAGCATGATCTGTGTGGCAATACGCGCCATGGGGATGTTACACACCTTCGAGACTATGGGGACAGTCCTGGATGCGCGCGGATTCGCCTCGAGAACGTATACCACGTCATTCGCTATTGCATACTGAATATTGAGCAATCCCACCACGCCAATTTCCAGCGCAATCTGCTGCGTGTATTCATGGATTGTTTCAATGTGTTTCTTCGGAATACTGATCGGCGGGATAACACAGGCAGAATCTCCTGAATGGATTCCAGCAAGTTCTATATGTTCCATAACTGCCGGGACAAACGCTTCTTCACCGTCAGCTATTGCATCTGCTTCTGCTTCTATTGCATTTTCCAGGAATTTATCGATCAGGATAGGCCTATGAGGGGTAACCCCGACCGCTGCCGAGACATAGCGTTCGAGCATCTCCCTATCATGGACAATTTCCATTCCCCGGCCGCCAAGCACATACGATGGCCTGACCATGAGAGGATATCCGATTTTTTCAGCAACATTCAGTGCCTCTTCAAGGGTGCTCGCCATCCCTGATTCCGGCATGGGAATCCCCATCGTTTTCATGATCTTCCGGAACCTGTCCCGGTCTTCTGCAAGGTCAATCGTGTCAACAGAGGTGCCTATTATTTTCACTCCCGCATCAGCGAGTTCCCGTGCAATGTTCAGGGGGGTCTGCCCGCCAAACTGGACGATCACTCCTTCAGGATTTTCTTTTTCATAGATCGAGAGTACATCCTCAACCGTTACAGGTTCGAAGTACAATTTGTCGGACGTGTCATAATCGGTTGAGACCGTTTCCGGATTGCAGTTCACCATGAGTGATTCATATCCTTCGTCACGGAGGGCAAAAGCAGCATGAACACAGCAATAGTCAAACTCAATGCCCTGTCCGATACGGTTCGGCCCACCGCCCAGAACCATGATCTTTCTTCGTGCACTGCTTGCGACTTTATCAGGCGCATTGTATGTTGAGTAATAATATGCAGCGTTTTCTACACCGCTCACCGGCACAGGCTCCCATGCCTCTGTTATGCCAAGAGCCGTGCGCTTTTCACGGATCTCTTTTTCTGTGACACTGAGGAGCTGAGCAAGATAACGATCCGCAAAACCGTCCTTTTTGGCCCGAATCAAGAGATCGTCAGGCAATCCCCGTCCTTTACAGGTAAGCATTGCTTCCTCTAATACAACGAGTTCCTTCATCTGTTCAATAAACCAGGGTTTAATATACGTTTTTTCATAGAGGACATCAGTGGAAGCCCCCTTGCGCAGTGCTTCATACATAATGAATTGACGCTCGCTCGTCGGTGTTCCAAGAAGTTCCAAGAGTTCTTGTAAGGATTTTTCATGAAAGTCTTTTGCAAATCCAAGCCCGTAGCGTCCGATCTCGAGTGAGCGGATCGATTTCTGCAGTGCTTCCTTATAGGTCTTCCCGATGCTCATTACCTCACCCACAGCACGCATTTGGGTTCCAAGACGGTCCTCGATCCCTTCAAATTTCTCAAAGGCCCACCGTGCAAATTTCACAACCACATAGTCGCCCCATGGCGTATATTTTTCAAGGGTACCCTCCCTCCAGTAGGGAATCTCATCAAGCGTAAGTCCTCCGGCAAGCAATGCCGAAACAAATGCGATCGGAAAACCGGTAGCCTTTGATGCAAGTGCTGAGGAGCGAGAGGTTCTCGGATTAATTTCGATAACAACAACGCGCCCTGTCTTCGGATCATGGGCAAACTGAATGTTCGTTCCGCCGATAACTTCTATAGCCTCAACAATATCATAGGAATATTTCTGCAGGCGTGACTGAAGTTTAGGATCAATCGTGAGCATGGGTGCGGTGCAGTAGGAATCACCGGTATGGATGCCCATGGCGTCAACATTCTCGATGAAGCAGACGGTTATTCTCTGATTTTTTGCATCCCTTACCACTTCAAGCTCCAATTCCTCCCACCCCAGAACTGACTCCTCTACGAGGATCTGGCCGATGAGACTGGCAGAAATACCCCTGCTCGCTACTGTCCGCAATTCTTCAACATTGTAAACTAAGCCGCCTCCTGTTCCACCCATCGTATACGCAGGACGGATCACAACCGGATATCCAAGCTTCGATGCAATTGCCTCCGCCTCCTCAACACTGTAAGCCGGCTCACTATCCGGCATCTCGATGCCCAGTTGATCCATGGTCTTCTTGAAGGCAATACGATCTTCTCCACGTTCGATCGCATCTGCCTGCACACCAATTATCCTGACCCCGTGCTGCTGAAGAAATCCGCTCTTCGAAAGCTCAGCAGTGAGATTCAAACCGGTCTGGCCTCCCAGGTTCGGCAGTACTGCATCGGGTTTTTCCTTCTCAATAATCTTTTGCATATAATGAACGGTGAGTGGCTCCAGGTAGGTAACATCAGCCATTCCCGGATCTGTCATAATTGTTGCAGGATTGGAATTCACCAGCACTATCTTGTACCCTAATTTCCTGAGAGCCTTACAAGCCTGCGTTCCTGAGTAATCGAATTCACACGCCTGCCCGATAATGATCGGCCCGGACCCGATAATCATTACTTTCGTGATATCATCCCGTTTGGGCATACAATTTCACCTTTCTGCTTTCTGTTAAGCAATACTAAACTTTGGATGGCTTGGATTTAAGATTACTTACTTTTTGAGACCTGAGTATATAGGATTGTAAAAATGAGAGTCAAGGGAACGAATATCTCCCCTAAGAATTGTGCAACGGTCGTATCGCAGCATCCTGTGGAGCGATTAGTTGCGAGGTTTTTATTTTTCTCTATTTCGGAGTTCTACATTTATAGTTTTTGGATTGCGCGCACAAAAGTCATTTCCTTGATTCTATTCTTTTCCGAAGCTCATCCAGAGATAAAAGTTCTCCCGGACTAAACTTATGCCTTGTTAGCCTTCTGTCCAATTCTGTCATGTGGCTCTCTGGGACAGGAACAGCAATTTCTTCAGCAGATATTTTATTCCACAGATCCTCTATTAGAAGAATCTTTTCCGGTATAATCACTTTTTTAATTTGTGGAATATCTTTTACACGCATAGCCTAACCTCCTTTCTGTCAACTGTTGTAATGATAACCTTTTTGTCTTTGTTTATCTGTGACCATAACGCCGGGCGCCGGGTAGTTCATTTTAGAAACTTTTACATGCTTTTGCATGATCGTAAGCATTGGAGAATAGATTCTTCGGCTACGCCTCAGAATGACAACGCATGTCACTCTGAACGAAATGAAGAGTCTTATTGAAAATATTTTCAGACTTTGCAGTTTAAACTGTTCATTCCGGGGAGTAATCTGCTATTAAAATGCTTGATAACAAAAATCTCTGTTCCAGGAAGGAGGCTTGTTTTTTATAGCTGTGTGCGGCATCGTGCACCCTTCACCCCGAAGGGAACATAGCATTCTTCCTATGTTTTATTTCAGAGTTAACATCGGATAGTCGGTATAACCTTTTTCACCAGACGTGTAGAAGGTTTTTTCATCCCACTTTGCCAGTATAGCATTGAGTTCAAATCGCTTGGGCAGGTCAGGATTAGAAATAAATAGTTTCCCAAAAGCTACCAGGTCAGCCAGACCCTCTTCGATTACTTTATTTCCTTTTTCCTGATCAAAATTATTGTTGATGATCAAAGTTCCCTTATATTTAGGTCTGTACCGCTTGGCAATATTAGGTTCTGCATAAGGGACATTCGTCACATCTGTAAATGGCTCTGACAAATGTACGTAAGCCAGATTATAATCATTCAGTTGCTCTACGATATAATCAAAGGTCGGGATAGTCTCCTCGTCGAGTGTCATCCCAAAGTTTCCGTGCAGCGATGGATTTAGGCGCACCCCAATATGGTTTTCTGGCATTACCTTCTTTATTTCATCGATGACTTCAAAAAGGATTTTAGCCCTGTTCTCGATAGATCCACCATAGTCATCAGTTCTAATATTAGAAGTCCTGTTGAAAAACTGGTGTAAGAGGTATCCGTTTGAGGCATGGATCTCAACTCCATCAAAACCTGCATCCATGGCATTTTTGGCACCGTCACGGAAATCCTGAACCGTTTGCTTGATATCATTAATCGTCATCGCTTTGGATGTTACTGTATCTTTAAATCCTTTTGGAGTATAAGACGTTTCGTTAGGATTTAACGCTGAAGGCGCAAGGGGAAGTTCACCATTATGAAAATCCGGATGGGACATTCTGCCTACATGCCAGAGCTGTAAAAACATTTTTCCTTCCTTATCATGAACCGCTTTAGTTACTTTCTTCCAGCCCTCTACCTGTGTTGTTGAGTAAATTCCTGGAGTGTTGATATAACCTACTGCTCTTTTTGATATTTGTGAACCTTCAGTGATGATGAACCCGGCAGAAGCTCTTTGCTCATAATATTTAGCCATAAGATCTGTTGGGGCATTCTCAGGGTTATTGGTTCTGCTTCTGGTCATAGGTGCCATAACTACTCTGTTTCGTAGCTTGATGTCAGCCATAATATATTCTTTTAAAAGCGCCTGTTCTTTAGACATTCAAATATTGCCGGTGGAGAGTAGACCGGCGGAGCTTCCCCGCCAGCCCCTCGCAGAACCGTACATGAACCTCTCGGCTCATACGGCTCCCATTATTCAGCCACAGATTCCAAACCAAACGCCCAATGCACAAACAATCTGGGGGTGCGTTTGCATATCCCCTGCAGAAAGCATCGTGCATTCCGGCCATGTCGGTTCAATTTCTTATATTTCCGCTGCACCCATCGTACGAGACAGTGCTCCACATTTCTTAACACTGAATACATTGCAGATTTATAAAACCGGCCATAGTAGTAATACCATCCTCGTACTATGGGGTTTATTTTATCAGCGATGTCTTCCAGCGTCGCCCACACAAGGCGATGAATGCGCCAGTCCCTTATGACTTTGCAAATCCTGCTCTTAGCTTTATTGCTGATAGCCGGAATAAACGAAACAAAGAATTTCCCATGCTGATTCTTTGCTCTCCTTGGCCGAAACGTATAACCGAGAAAGTCAAAGCTTTCCTTGGAATATTTCTTCCGCCTGTTATCATCCTTGCAATACACTATTTGTGTCTTTTCGGGATGCACTTCCAGCTTACATTGAGCCAAGCGCTTTTCAATCGCATCACACATAAGGTTTGCCTGCTGCTCTGTCTTGCAGTGCACCAGCACATCATCCGCATAACGTTCAAATAATATTTGCGGATGATTCTGCCGCATCCACTCATCAAACGCATGGTGCATAAAGATATTTGCCAGAAGGGGACTGCAAACCCCGCCCTGCGGCGTGCCTTTATCCCGATTTTCCACTGTACCATCTTCCCTTTGAATCGGGGCCTTCAGCCACCGCTCAACGTACAGAAGAACCCACGGATAATCAGTATGTTTCTTTACCGCCCGCATCATCAATTGGTGGTCAAGATTGTCGAAGAACCCCTTAATGTCAAGGTCTATCACCCAATCTCTCTCCCAGCACCTCTGCCGCGCAACTGCAACCGCTCCCAATGCCGATTTCCCTGGACGATACCCATAGGAATCCGGATGGAAATGCGGCTCAACTATCGGCTCAATGCATTTCGTAACCACCATCTGAGCAATACGGTCTGCCACTGTGGGGATTCCAAGAATTCGTTCCCCGCCACTGTCTTTCGGTATTGAAACAGCCCTCACCGGAGGGGGCATGTAACTTCCTGATGACATCCGATTCCATAGTTTGTATAGATTGTCTTTCAACTTTTCTTCAAACTTCGTTATCGACACATCATCAACTCCTGCTGCACCTTTGTTTGCTTTCACACGCAGATACGCTTCCCATACTGCTTGCTTGGAAATATAAAACGGCTTTGTCTTATCCAACGGTTCCTCCCATTATCTGGTTGACAGTCAAATAAGACTGAACAATTCAACCCCTTCGCTCCATCCCCATTACAGGGATTTCTTCACTACTACGGATTGCCCCGCCCCTGTTCTCCGCATCGGTACTCTCATCCTTGAGGGTCTGCCCCTTGGATTTCTCCTTTTACATCGGAGCGACAGGTTCCCACAGTTCCACACAAAAGCCCGAATCAGACTCGCGCCACCTATATGCCGGACACCATCCACCCAGTAAACAGGTTCCCGATGGATTTATCCCAGGATAAGTACAAGACCCTGGTTTTGATGTCATCCCTGTGCTTTCGACACGTCATCAATGGTTTACTTTTGTTCGCCTTTCTGATTCACACATGACGCATTATACTGCGCCTTTTCCATGACGCTCACTACCTTGGCTCTTTACCAAAGCAGCTCATGGTTGTTTAAAGCCTGCCCCTGCAGGCCGGCTTTGGAGGGCCTCCCTCCATCTCTTGTGCAGCTTTCGCACAATGTTAGTTCTTACATAAGAACCTTATCGTGCGCCTGCGGCGCACTGTACTCAACACAATTATATCAATATTTATTTCCGTTTGCTTCAGGAAGTTGTTGAGAGGGTGCCTTTACCCATAATTATTGAAGAATCGGTTCAAATATTCACGCTGCGCAGTAAAATAAATTTTGCAATTTTGGTGAGAGAGATTTTTTAGAAAAATAAGAATGACACCTTCCACTACGAGTTCTTCTTATGATTCTTATGTTCATACATTGTTTTATCAGCTTGCGTCAACAATTCATCAAGAGAACAAGGATTTGCGGGGTCATAAAAGGCTAAGCCATAACTTAATGAGAGGTTATATTCACGATTACTTTTTGAGTTATAAGTCTCAATACTTTTATCAAAACGAGAAATTATTATTTCGATGTTATCTTTAGCAGTTCCAATCGGAATAACGACAAACTCATCCCCGCCAATGCGGGCAATAATATCTGATTCTCGATAATTCCTTTTGAGGATATCGGCAGTGTTAATTAACGCCAGGTCGCCCTCCTTGTGACCAAATGTATCGTTAATTTCTTTGAGATTATCTATGTCAGCATAAAGCATGAATATTCCCTGCTTTTGACGTCTTGAGAGCTTTAAAAATTGTTCAGCTAAGGTAAAGAATCCCCTCCGATTGTAAAGACCCGTAAGTTCATCAGTGAGTGACAAGGTATGAAGCTTCTCTTCTATGATTTTGTAATCTGTGATGTCTTTTGAAACAACGGTAACAGCTTTGACTTTTCCATCATCTTTTTTTATAGGGCTTAGGGTTAGAAGGAAATATCTCCCATCCTTATTGCTTTTATATTCATGTGTGATTGATTCACCGCTATCAAATACTTGATTTGCTTTTGCAGAAAATAATGCTGTTTCTTCAGGATTATGGGATTTACTATATTCCTGACCAAGGTATTCATTTCCAGAAAATCCCAATCGCATTATGTGTTTTTTGTTCATAAATAGATAGTTATAATTGCTATCTACTAAATATATGGAATCTTCTGTGGATTCAACCAAGGAACGATATTTTTCTTCACTCTCCTGCAACGCTCCCTCAGCTTTCTTCATTGCGGATAAATCTACATCAATACAAAAAAGCAAGGGTTCACTGCCGTCACGATAGACTGCCGTATGAATCGAGTACACCGGAACAAGATTTCCTTCCTTATGGAGTAACAACAATTCGCTGGCAGGGAAAAACTCTCCGGATTTCGAAATCTTCTTCCCTATTGCGAGGCATTCTTGAAAAGCCTGTTTCAAATCCGGAGGGACAATCAGATCCCCAAGGTTTTTCCCTATTGCCTCCTCAGCAGTATAACCGTATATTTGCTCACTTGCTTTGTTCCAGTAAAAAACAGTGCCATCAGCGGTATAACCTTGAATGGACTCAGGGACGTAATCCATAAGGTCACGAAATAGTTCATCACTATCAAGCGATACCTTTAATTGACTGCGTTTTTCATCCCCGTTTTCAAATCCTGCTATCCTTCGACGTAATTCAATGAGTTCACTGATGAGCTGTTTTTTTGTCTTATTTTCGTCTTTCATTTATATACCCGGTAAAATTATCTATCAAACGACCAAAATATACAATATCTACCACATTAGAGGGGTTATTAACTCCTTAGAGGAACGTGGCAAAAAGGCTTTCACATTGAGATTGGTTGGCACACATAGAAAAAGGACATAAAAGGTG
>JALHSV010000413.1 GCA_022865525.1 Thermodesulfovibrionales bacterium | reverse complement strand
GGAACCCGAAACAACCTTGACAAGATAGATGCTATGATCGAAACGTTTACGGATAACTGGTTGTTGAAAAGGATGGCAGCGGTTGACAGGAATATCCTCAGATTCGCCGCATATGAAATACTCTTCAGAAAGGACATCCCGTCTGCCGTTACAATAAACGAAGCACTGGAAATTGCCAAGAAGTATTCCTCAATAGAGGCTGCAGCCTTTTTAAACGGCGTTCTCGACCGCCTGGCAAAAGAGGCCGGGAAGGTATAATCCCTATGCTCTTCTTTCCGATGACAAATCAGGCAACGCGGAGACTTTTCAATGGTATCTTGCTGTTTTTTATCCTGTGCTGCGCACACACTGCTGTCTGTGCAGCAGATAGTGCGATGGATACCATGTTACATACAACCACATCCTATTTCAAGCCTGTGCAAGGCAAAATCTTTGCAGTCGAGGGAAAACGGGTCGTTTTAACCATAGGCGCAAAGGATTCTGTGAAGGCAGGCATGAGATTTCAAATCCTGAGAGAGGAAGCTCCCTTCAGGCATCCTGTTACCAAAGAACCCCTTGGGAAGCTTGAATCTCTTGTCGGGAAACTCCAGGTTAGGGAAGCCTCAGGAGATGCATCCACTGGTGAAATCATTGAAGGCGATGCAAAGGAAGGCGATACAATAAGAATATCTGAAATAAAGATCAACCTCCTCTTTTGTCAATCCAGGGATACAGACTGGCAATTAGCTGAATTTTATTACAGAAAACTGAAAGATACCGGGAGGTTTCAAATCATTGATACTGCTCTCGAGACCGATAAACCGGAAGAGATTCTTGTAGAGGCCAGGCGGCTTCATGCAGACGTCGCACTCCATTTGACCATGAAGAAAGCAGAGGCTGAAACCTTCCTCATACAGAATCTTTACTGGGTATCTGACGGACTGAAATTCGGAGCGATGGAGACAAAAGTCGATCAAGCACTTGCAAAGGAGCTGGCCTTCGGAGAGGAATTTTTCACATTGGAGAAGCACCAGCCCTTGACGCAGTTCGAAGTACCGACTTCGGCGAGGTTCCTGATCATGTGCGATGTTGATGGAGACAGGAATAAGGAACTTATTTTCAGCACAGGCAGAGACCTCATCGTTTATGCCTTGGATAGAGACCTGCACCCAGCCCTCGGAGGGGTTACCATAAAAGGGTCAATGCAAGATAATCATATCTGGATTGATTCAACAGACCTCAATAAAAACAACAAGGATGAGATCATTATTACATCGATGAAGGGTGAAGATATCATTTCTTCTGTTTACGAATATGACGGGAAAGAATTTACCCTCATTTATCAGGACAATGTGTTTATGAGGAAGATGGGGGATAAGCTTATTGCACAGTCTTATTCCCGGAATCTTGGATTCGATGGAGAAGTATTCTATCTCCAATGGGAAGGAGTATTGAAAAAAGGTGATGCGCTGAAATTGCCCGGAGACGTCAATATATATGATTTCGTATTTTTCGAAGATCCGAAGGCAGGCAGGTTGTTGCTCGCATATGATGAAAACGGTTATCTCAATGTATATGACGAAAACGCAATGAGGCTTTGGAGGAGTAAAACCAGTGCAGGTGATTTCCTGACAACATTCAAGAAGAATGCACCTTCGGTGATGGTTGATCGTGGCGGGTGGTCAGTAAAAGACAGGCTGATTTTCAAGCAGAAAGATATCCTTTATGTAAAAAGAATACCCTTCTTTGATATTGTTAAAGGTTTCGGTTATAAAAAATCCCAGATACGAAGCCTGCAGTGGAACGGATATTCGATGGAAGAAAGCATCGTAATAGACGGGGTGGACGGTACTATCCTGGATTACGCAGTTACCAGTGATAATATCTTTGTTTTAGCCAGTCCTTTATTCGGTATAAGAGCCGGGAATATTCTGAAGGGTGAAAGCCCCGTAAAAAAGGAACTCTATATTTATCCGTTAAAAGGAATGTAAAGAGCTGAATGCTGCTTACCGGTCGCATACCCAATCATGTCGGAATTATCATGGATGGCAATGGAAGATGGGCGGAATTGCGCGGTCTTCCGAGGATAGAAGGTCATCGGCGGGGTGTTGAGCGGACAAAAGAGGTTATTGAATGTGCCGCTGAACTGGGCCTCAAGTCATTGACCCTGTATGCTTTTTCGACGGAAAACTGGCAGAGACCTTCTGCTGAGGTAACGACTCTCATGAAGCTCCTCGAATTGTACCTGAAAAAAGAACTCAGCAGACTGATCCAAGATGGGATTGTTTTCAAAACAATCGGGGAGATATGGAGGCTGCCTGAGCATATTCAGGGCGTTATCAACGAATCTGAGGAAAAGACATCCTCGAACAAAGGCATGGTGCTTGTCATAGCCCTCAGCTATAGCGGCAGGAATGAGATAGTAAGGGCAGTCAAGAAAATTCTCCATTCCGGCATGGTGCCGGACAAATTAACCGAAGAGGTCTTTAGTTCTTACCTCGACACCGTCGGCCTCGCCTCACCTGACCTGATTATAAGAACCAGCGGGGAAAAGCGTATCAGTAATTTTCTCCTCTGGCAGGCTGCCTATGCAGAGCTCTATTTTACAGAAACACTCTGGCCCGATTTTTCCAGGGATGAATTTCTCCTTGCGATACAGGACTATCAGCAGAGAGAGCGGAGGTTCGGTGCTATCCCGGCGAGGTTAGATGCACAGTAAGAGACTGATTGTATCCGTTATCTTTCTCCCTCTTTTTTACCTTTATATCATGTATCTTCCACCGGTATTTTTTTTCTTCCTCCTTCTCGCCGTATCTCTTCTATCTCTCTTTGAGTTTTGTTCCATGTATCATCTTGACGGTATATTGAAATATGCCTGTCTTATGTTCGGATCAGCGATCCTCGTTGTTTCATATTTTGAAAAGGCACATTTTCCTGATGCCGTAATGATTGCTGTAATGGCAATCATTGTCATGAGGCTCCTGTTGAAGCGAAATCCCTCCTCATCACTTTCCGACATTGCCTCTCCGGTTGTCGGGCTGATCTATATCCCGGGATTACTCTCGTTCCAGGGCCATATCAGACATATGGGTGCCGAATGGATACTCTTCCTTTATGCAACGGTATGGGCATCAGACTCGATGGCATACTATATAGGGAAGGGCATCGGGAAACGTAAGCTCTACAGGGAAGTGAGCCCAAACAAGACTGTAGCCGGTGCAGGAGGTTCTCTTGTCGGAGGCATGGCAGGTGCGCTGCTTTTGCGGGCTTTGATGGTCCCTCAGGTGGGGATATTACCGGCGCTTTTCATTGGTATAATGCTAGGCATAATTTCTATAATAGGCGATCTCGTCGAATCGATGTTCAAACGCGATGCCGGGGTAAAAGATTCGGGTAATATCATCCCTGGACATGGAGGGATATTGGATAAAATCGACGGCGCATTGTTTGCAGGACCACTCCTGTATTGGATATTGAAAGGCATACAATAGAGATCAGCGTGAGATTATACAACGGGCATTATCGATGCATTCCGGTCACTGAATCCTGCATATTTTTCACATGAAACGCATAGCAATTCTCGGATCCACAGGCTCAATCGGAAGGAGTGCCCTTGATATTGTATCCGCACACCGGGATCGATTCAGGGTAACCGTATTGACAGCGGGAAGCAATGTTGCCCTCCTTGACAAACAAGTGGAGTCGTTTGCTCCTGATGTTGTGGCGGTAGCCGATAAAAAAGCTGCACAGGAATTAAAACGGAGGATAGGGAAAAAACGTGCTTCGTTATTGACCATCCTGTCAGGCCAGGATGGTATTGCCGATGCTGCTGCCTATGAGGATTCCGATTTCGTCCTTTCTGCGATAGTCGGTGCTGCAGGGCTTATTCCGACATTGTCAGCTGTGCGTTCAGGGAAAACAATCGGTCTCGCAAACAAAGAAGCACTGGTAATGGCGGGCAGGATTTTAATCAGTGAATCAAAGAAGTACCGATCAAAGATCATCCCCGTTGACAGTGAACACAGTGCGATATTCCAGTGCATCGAAGGGCATCGAAAAGCCGCGATAAGAAGTATCATCCTCACCGCCTCAGGCGGCCCTTTTGCAGAGAGAAGCCCCGCCAACATGGTTGATATTACCCCTGAGGAGGCATTGAAACATCCGAGATGGAAAATGGGAAAGAAAATAACAATAGATTCTGCAACGCTCATGAATAAGGGGTTTGAGGTAATCGAAGCCCATCATCTCTTCGGCCTCCCTCATCAGAGCATAGATGTTGTTATCCATCCACAAAGCATTGTGCATTCCATCGTTGAATTCAGAGACAGGAGCTGTATCGCACAACTTTCGGTTCCCGATATGAAAGGTCCTATAGCATATGCTCTGACCTATCCTCAGAGAATTGATAATGTCATAGACGGACTTTCACTCCATGAAATCGGCACACTGACGTTCAAAAAACCGAAAAAGATCTCTTTCCCGTGCCTTTCATACGCATACCTGGCATTAGAGGCCGGGGGAACAATGCCGTCTGTACTCAATGCTGCAAATGAAGTTGCGGTGAACGCATTCCTTAAAGGCATCATCAGATTCACAGAGATACCTGTCATTATCAAGAAAACGATGGAGGAACATACTGTCAGATCTGACACGGAGCTGCATGCTGTGATAGAGGCTGACCAGTGGGCAAGAAAAACAGCAGAAAGAGTCATGAAAACGCTATGATAAAAGGTACAGATAGTATGCAGGCTTGTATAAATTTTATTTCAGGAGTCAGATTATGTCACTATTATCAGCAATAATTCTTCTCGGCGTCATTATATTTGTCCACGAGCTCGGACATTTCCTTTTTGCGAAACTCATGGGAGTCAGGGTATTGAAATTCTCACTCGGCTTTGGACCAAAACTCATAGGGAAAAAATATCGTGATACCGAATACCTTATTTCTTCCATACCCCTTGGTGGTTATGTAAAAATGCTCGGCGAGACACCGGGAGAAGAATTGAGTGATGCAGAAAAACCTTTTGCTTATAATTACCAGGAAGTCTGGAAACGGTTTATGATCGTTTTTTCCGGTCCGCTTTTTAACATTCTGTTTGCCGTGATAATCTTTTTCTTTGTTTTTGTGAAGGGCCTCCCCGTTCTCATTCCCGAAATCGGGAGCGTCATGTCCGATACCCCTGCTGAAAAGGCAGGTCTTATGAAGGGTGACAGGATTATTGAAATTGATGGTATTTCCATAACCCAATGGGATGAAATGACAGAGATTATTCACAGGAATCCCGGCAAGACAATTAATCTCCGGATCCGGAGAGATACCAATTCATTTCAGCTATCGATTACTCCCGAAAGGAAAAATGTGCCTGATATTTTTGGCGAGGGAAAAGAGGTCGGATTGATAGGGATTAAACCATCGGGGAATACATTGATAAAAAGGACCGGCGTTATTCAGGCTTTTACTGATAGTATCGTCAAGACGGGGGAAATGTGTTTTTTAACCGTTGTATCCATCGTGAAGCTTATTCAAAGAGTGATTCCCATGGATACTATGGGAGGTCCGATACTCATTGTTCAGATGGCGGGGGAGCAGGCCTCAAGGGGGATGCTGAACTTCTTTGTCTTTATGGCAATAATCAATATCAACCTTGGAGTGCTGAATCTGCTTCCCATTCCAATTCTTGATGGCGGGCACCTCATGTTTCTGGGGATTGAGGCGATGCGGAAGAAACCACTCAGTGAAAAGATCATTTCTATCAGTCAAAGGATTGGGCTTGCTCTCCTTCTCACTCTTATGGCGGTTGTAATCTACAATGATGTCATACGGTTAATATCCGGGAAACCGTTTCCGTAGATCACATCAACAGCATAAAAGGCAAGATGGGTACCATACTAAACTGGAATGAACTGGGGTCAACTGTTCACAGGCTTAAAGCAGAGGGAAAAAAGATTGTATTTACGAATGGATGTTTTGACCTCATCCATATCGGACATGTACGAAGTCTCAAAGAGGCAAAGAAACTCGGTGATGTACTGGTCGTGGGGCTGAATTCTGACAGGTCTGTCTCTCTCATCAAACCTCGGAGACCAATTATCCCTCAGGAGCAGCGGGCTGAAATCCTCGTTTCACTCGACATGATTGATTATGTATCCCTCTTCGATGAAGAAACCCCGTATGAATTGATAAAACTCATACAGCCTGACGTCCTCGTAAAAGGCGGGGACTGGGAAAAAGAGGATGTCGTCGGCGTTGATATAGCAAAAGAAACGCATAGCATCCCGTATATCCAGGGAATATCAACAACTGAAATAATTGAGAAGATAAAAAAGCTGTAAGTTCTTACTGCGATGGCTCTCCGGTTTCAGGGGCATCCTTGCCTGAAGTCCATTCGGATATGAGAGAATAGCCGAGCGCAAGAAGTGCTGGTCCCAGAAAGATACCGATGAAACCAAAGGCGATAACTCCGCCGAACACGCCGAGAAGGATCAGGATAAACGGAAGGTTCACTCCACGGCTTATGAGCAAGGGTTTGACAACATTATCAATACCGCTGATTCCAAATGTGCCCCACACTGCCATGAAGAGCCCCGATACAACTCCTTTATAATAAAAAAGCCATATGGTAGCAGGTATCCAGAGCAATGGGGGACCCATCGGAACCAGTGCAAAAAAGAAGGTTAAAAAACCCAGGAGCAACGCTCCGGGGACACCTGCAATAAAAAAACCGATCCCCGCAAATGCACTCTGAATCCCAGCAGTCCCCAAAACGCCGTACACGACTCCCTTTGTGGTCTCTGCGGCTACCTTGATAAGTCTGTCCGCACGCTTTCCCGCAATTTTCCTCAAAAAATTGGCAACACTCTGCGCTGTTTCCTCCCCGTCACGGTAAAAGAAAAAGCATACGGAAATGCTCAGAAGCATCTGAAAAATTGCATGGCCCATCAATGCTCCCCCGGCGAAGAGCTGTTCTCTGATCGGCTTGATATAAGGTTTCAGGAAACTCGCTAATTGATCATGATCGATGCTCCACGCCTGCCAGTATTTCTGAATCTCAGGCCCTATGAGTGGCAGGTTGCCGATCCATGCCGGGAGTGGAGGTGGTCCTTCATCGAAAATCTTGCGGATTTTTGTAATGATCGCGGCAGCTTCATCAGCAAAACTGAAGCTGATTACCACAATGGGTATGACAAAAGCGCATATAAGCAGAATGGTCATAACTGTTGCTGCAAGGGTTTTCCTCCCTTTGAGGATTCGTTCCCACCATTTGTAAACGGGCCAGGTGGAGAAGGAGAGGATAACCGCCCATAAAAGTGCCGATAGAAAAGGACGGAGGACAAAAAAACATCCTATAATGACGAGGGAAAGAACGACGGCGCTGATAAGGTGCTCTATGCGTTTGTCCTTCGCTTCATTCACGAGTTGCTCCTTTCCCGGTGATATATTTAGTTAGGTATAACTCAAAAGTATCTATAATAT
>JALHSV010000047.1 GCA_022865525.1 Thermodesulfovibrionales bacterium | reverse complement strand
CATTATTTCACAAAAATATATGTAATTATAGCTGATTTTCAGGGAAAATATACACGCTCTGCAAGATTAGGTCGATTGACAGAAAATCCTTTTTCCGCAATTATGTAGTCATGGACGTTGAACAGAACAATACCTCATTCAGTACAGAAGCTATAGCACAGGAGTACGGCATTCCATTTATAGGCGGAAACAGGGTAACCCTTTTGTGGAAAGGAGACGATTCATTTCGAACAATATTCGATGCTGTAGAAAAAGCGAAGGAGTTGATATGTCTCGAATTTTACATCTTCCGGAATGATGCAACAGGAAATGAGCTTGCAGAAATACTGAAAAGAAAAGCTCTAAAGGGTTTAAAAGTCTATATCCTCTATGACCATTTCGGATCTCTCGTAACTCCGATGAAATTCTGGAGGGATCTGAGAAAGGCAGGAGTGCAGATAAGGGCATCACGACCATTTAAGTGGACAGACCCCTTTCACTATGTCCACAGGGACCACAAGAAACTCATAATCATTGACGGTGTTATCGCTTTTACGGGAGGCCTGAATATTGCAAATGAATACAGGGGATACCACAGAGTAAGGAATGTAAAAGGGTGGCGCGATACAGGAATATTTCTTGAAGGTCCCGTAGCGAGGACTCTTCTGGAAATATTCAAAAAAAGCTGGCAGGTATGGAAAGGTCCGGCAATATATTTTGATCAATCCACAGAACCTGTTGAAGGCGGTGTACCAGTACTCCCAATATTTGTAAGCTCTGCAAAAGGCCGCCGGAAGATGCGGAAACTGCTCTATTACAGTATCGATCAGGCCCGAACATGCATCTACCTGACAACAGCATACTTTACTCCAAGCAGGAGAATGCTCCATGTGCTCGAGGGAGCGGAAGCACGGGGTGTGGATGTCAAACTGCTTCTCCCCGGAAAGTCGGATGTTACCGCAGCACATTATGCAGGGAGGGCAATTTTTGCGAAACTCTTGAAAGCAGGGGTTGAAATATATACCTATCAGGGAGAAATCCTCCATGCGAAGACAGCAGTATTTGACGGCGTTTGGAGTATTATTGGATCTGCCAATCTGGATTTCCAGTCTCTCAGAAAAAACGATGAAGGAAACGTCGGTATTATCGATGCGGATTTTGGGAAACAGATGAAAGAAGTATTCGAAGAAGATTTAAGGCAGTCAAAGCAGATAGCAATCGATGCGTGGAGCAAACGGTCACTGTGGGAAAAAGTTAAGGAGCAGTTTTTTTCGCTGTTCAGGAGGAGGTTATGAAGGAAGGGTTTTTCTTCTTTTCAGTAAAGTCGAGGCGGTATCGTATCCCAGATATGCGACACCCGGTATGCCGAGACCCTGCGTTGACCAATGTCCCGTTAAGGATAAATTATGTAAAAAAGAAGGTCTTCTGAAATCAACATCTGCAAGCTGTGAATGAATACTCTCCCATCCATATGCAGCTCCCCGGTAATTGAGCGTGTATCGATGCATGGTGTGGGGTGTCGCAGCCTCCTTGTACAGAATGTGCTGAGCTATATCCGGCATAATGTGCGTGAGATGGATAATAAAAGACTCTATGAATTTCTCCCTGTTGTTGAGCCAGAAAGGTTTGTTCCGGTATGGCGCATGGATGAATGCAAGAATGCATTTCCCATTTGGTGAGATGCGCATCATGAACTCGGAAATGTTTTTATGAGATCTGCGGGCAGCTGAGCGATACATATTTTCCAAATCATACTGCGGGAGATACCAGATGTTTGAACCTGCATTTTCCGGGAAAGCCTGATCCATTCCAAGATACAAGACGAACATAGAGAGTGAGGGTATCATGTGGTTTAGTTTATTAAGGAATTCCTGCGGGAGGTGCTTTTTCCCAACGAGATTGAGAAACGTCTGTCTCGCATCACAATTTGAGATGACGTGACGTGAGGCAATCAGGGTATTGTTGATTACCACCCCGCTGACGTTTCCATTACGAACTATGATTTTTTGGACCGGGCTGGACAGCAGCAATTCTCCACCATATTCCTGAAAACGTTCTGCTAATGCATTGGACATGACGTGCATGCCTCCATCCGGATAATACCCGCCGTCAAGGAGAAATTCAATGAATATTTTGGCACCGATAAAAGCTGACATTCGTGAAGGGGGGAGGGCACCATTCCCAAATATCGGGAAGGCAAGCATAGACTTCAATGCTTCGTTCTGGAAGTAGTGATCGAGTAAATCTTTGAATGTCCAACTCCGAATTCTGGCAAATGAGTTCAGAGAAGGATTCATCAGAAAGGCTACAAATTCCCTATACTTATCAGCTTCTTTCGGAAATGGCTCCCTGAGATCTTCGATTGTTTTTTCCGGGTCAGACCAGAGACAAACCCGATACTCAGGAGTAAGGAGAATATCTGAAGGGTCATACCGCGTAATGGGTATATTTTTGTCTAATGAAAAATCCTGAAAAACCTTCCGCAGAATACCGTTCTCCCGGTATCCCCCGAAGGAGTGGGCCGCTGCATCAAAGGTAAATCCTCTTCTGGTAAAGGAAGTGCAATACCCTCCCGGTTTATGATGCTGCTCGGCAATGAGCACTTTCATTCCTGCTTTTGCAAGATAATTGCCGCATACCAGGCCGCTTATGCCGGCACCTATGATTACGGCATCATACTCAGG
This sequence comes from Thermodesulfovibrionales bacterium, assembly GCA_022865525.1. Taxonomy (GTDB): domain Bacteria; phylum Nitrospirota; class Thermodesulfovibrionia; order Thermodesulfovibrionales; family SM23-35; genus JALHSV01. Next base: position 4,040 of record JALHSV010000047.1, on the reverse strand, counting down.
GTGATCAGCTCCGGACATGAATCATATTGTCCTGCTGCAAGAGCCTGGAGACCAATTCTGTTGTCTCATGGACGGTTGTAATCTTCGGGACATCATCGTCCCGCACCGATATTTTGTATTTCTTTTCGAGCGCAACAACGATCTCGATTGCCTTGATTGAATCGATTTCAAGGTCATCAGCTAATTTTGATTCGGGTTTGATTTCCTCAGGATCAAATCCCGAGACATCAGCGATGATCGAAATAATTTCTGCTTCGATAGTGTTTTCGCTCAATTTGTGTTCCCCCTCTATGGAATATATTTTCGCAGTACTAAGGATGCATTGTTTCCGCCGAAGGCATAGGAGTTATTCAGGGCGACATTCACTTTCTGCCTGCGTGCCTGATTCGGAACGCAATCAATGTCGCATTCAGGGTCGGGCGTTTCATAATTGATCGTCGGCGGAATCACGTTGTTTTTTACCGTAAGGGCGCATGCGATAGCCTCCAGCGCAGATGCTGCACCCATCGTATGACCGAGCATGGATTTTATCGAACTGACCGGAACATGGCGCGCACGAGGGCCGAAAACCTCATGTATTGCTGCACACTCAGTCTTGTCGTTTGCAGGTGTGCCTGTGCCATGGGCACTGATATAATCAACCTCATCTATGCCGGTTCCCGTTTCTCGTAAGGCCTGCATCATGCAGCGCGAAACGCCTTCGACTGAGGGGAGAGTCATATGCTGAGCGTCACAGCTCAACCCGTACCCTGATATTTCGGCATATATGCGAGCATTTCTCCCGACCGCATGTTCAAGAGATTCGATGATGAGTATGCCTGCGCCTTCAGCAACCATCATTCCTCTGCGATTTTTATCAAAGGGCTGGCATTTTTCGGGAGCCACTGCGCCGAACTGATTGAATCCCGTAAAAGCTACCTTTGAAAAAGGGTCTGAACCGCCTGCAAGAATAAGATCAGCCCTTCCGAGTCGTATAAGATCAAAACCATATCCGATCGCATAATTTCCTGCTGCACAGGCTGTAGAAAACATCAGATTTGGCCCCGTGAGGGTAAATTCCCGTGAAACTGCAGCGGGGGTAGAGTGTGTCGGAACCTGGCAGATCAAATTATTTCCAAAATCCATTCTTCCCTGGAGGACAATAAACTGGTTGATGATCTCTGAAGTCTGCACTGATCCCATGGTCGTACCGATACAGGTCCCGACGATCATGGTTGAAAGCTGTTCAAGAGAGAGGTCTGCATCTTTCAGGGCAAGCTTGGCAGCTGTAACCGCAAACTGAGAAGAGCGGCTGAGCATGTTCTGCGTATCAGGTGAAATATATTCATCGGCTCTGAAATTCCTGATCTCTCCGCCGTTGTGGGTAAAATGGCCGGATGTATCAAAAGATGTTACAGGGCTTATGCCTGAGGTGCCCTGTAAAAGGTTTTCCCAGAATGATTCCCAGCCGATACCGATTGAGGAAACAACACCCAGTCCTGTTATAACAATACGCTTATTCATTTTTCACACTGAATACAAGCTCTGCCTCCGATACTTTCCTGTCATCGACTGATGCTTCAGCCGTTACATAGGCACCAGCGGGCAGAGATTTGACATTGACCGCCCTGATTTTCAGGCAATCTCCCGGTACTACGGGATGATAAAATCTCGCTTTGACCGAACCGAGGAAATAGAGGTTGTTATGTGACGCTAAATTTTCTTTAGAGGCGAAGATGACTATGGCCGTCTGGGCCATTGCCTCAATAAGAGCAACCCCGGGCATGATCGCCCTCTCAGGGAAGTGACCGAGAAAGAATATATCGTTTCCCGATACATTCTTTACAGCAACGGCTTCCTTCCCGGGATCTACATTCAGGACCCTGTCGATCATAATGAAGGGAAACCGCTGTGGTATCAACTTTTTTATCTGTTCAAAATCAAGTTCCATAATTAACTCTCCGTGAAATGTTCATATAGTGTGAATCGTGCAAAGTTGTTACTCATATTTCTCCACAATAATTGCTGAGTTATTTCCGTATGGATCTGATGCTATGACGAGCGCAGTATCTACCGGCTGATTTCTCGCTATATTCGGAACATAATCGAGATCGCATGACGGATCTTTTTCCCGGTAATTCACGGTTGGGGGAATAATCCCATGCTGTATTGTCCCGACTGCAGCAGCTAAAGCAAGAGCGCCGGAAGCAGAGAAGGTCTCTCCAACCATTGATTTTATTGAACTCACCGGAATGGAAAAAGCCCGTTCACCAAAAATGTCTCTAATGACCCTTGTTTCCATTCTGTCCAGCCCTCTTGTTGAATTGGCGCTCGCAGATATGTACTGGATGTCATGAAGGCTAAGGGACGATTCTCTCAGAGCATATGCTATTGCCTTCTTTAACCCCTGTCCTGCACTGTTGAAACCGCTGTCTCCTGATGGGTCAAAGGCATTTCCATACCCCGCTATTTTCGCAAGAATAGGCGCCCCTCTCTTTACCGCATGATCTTCATCCTCAAGGACAATGATTCCGGCACCTTCGGAAAGAATGATGCCGTTCCTGCGGTTGTCAAAGGGACAGCAGCAAGGTTCTGAATTATCCGATCCTGATATATATCCGAGCTTGGCAAAACCTATGAATGTTTCCTCGCATAATTCTTCAACACCACCGGAAAGAACGATATCAGCTCTGTTCAGCCTGATGAAGTCAGATGCATAGGAGACGGCGTCGAGGCTTGCGCAGAATCCTGTCGAAATGGTTGTGTTGAATCCCTTCATCTTATAGCGGATAGAAACCCGGCTTGCCGGTGAATTGATAACAGTGTTCGGGAAGTGCGACGGGTTAACAAAACGGGGGCCTTCGATGAGGCCGGCACGGTCGAATTGAAAGATGCTGTGGAGGCTCCCGAATGTGGTTCCGATAGAAACCCCTGCGGAAGGCGCGTTATCATCGGTTATCTCCAGATTGCTGTCCTCAAGGGCGAGCTTCGCCGCTGCGTTGAGAAGCCTGGTGCTCCGGTCAAGCTCACGCAGTCCTTTCTTGCCCAGAAACCGGACAGGATCAAAATCATGTATTTCGCCGGCAACATGAACATGGTGCTGGGAGGTATCAAACAGGGTTATGGGACTGAACCCTGTTCTGCCGTGGAACAGGGCATCCCAAAAGATATTTTTCCCTGTTCCTATCGGTGAAATGATCCCTATCCCTGTGATGACAACTGTTCTCTTCATAACTCCTGTAAAACCTTTTTCTTTATTGTCATAGTATGGTTATTTCCTCATGAGATAGAAAACAATGATGCCTGATTCTCCCCGTGTTTCTGATATTGCAGAATCCTGGAAACCTGCATCAGACAGAATTGACCTGAAGTCATCTTCGGTGCGCTGGAGAAATCCGTCCCAGTCGACAATCCAGTGATATTCCTGATGCCTGTATCGTGAAGCATCCTTAAAAGAAGTTATCAAGGTGCCACCCGGAGCGGTCAGCCGGTAGAGTGCTCTCAGCAGGGTTATGAGAAAATCGGTTGGAAGGTAATCAAACAATCCAACACTGTATATGATATCCTGCATTCCGAATTCGTTCAGATTGAGCTCGTGGTCGAACATCCTGACAGCATTGTATTTTCTGAGAACAACCTGCTCTGATGTAACGGGTGAAATATTGGTGAATGATAGACGGTTGGCTGTAAAGGCAAGGGCATCGTCATCCAGATCAATGCAGGTAAATCTGGCTCCTGACTCCTCTATATCAGATGCTAATTCGAAGACCTCACGGCATGAACCACAGGCAATGTTCAGGACATTCGGGTATTTTCTGTGCTTCAGTTCGTCTCTCAGGATATGTTCGAGTTTCTTTATCCTGTTTCTTACTGCTATGGCAAGAGGAAAATTCAAAGCATATGCATCAAGGTAATAGCCGATCCCTTCGGAAAGCGGAGTATTCCTGTACATGCCTTCCAATGTCTTATAATCACCCTGATAGCCCTGAGGCCATGTCCGTGCGCGATTTAAACAGTAACTTTTTGAAAGGATGGGATTTGTCTTTTCACGGAACCTGATT
>JALHSV010000412.1 GCA_022865525.1 Thermodesulfovibrionales bacterium | reverse complement strand
GTGGCGCTTGGGATACACGGCCAGCTCGAAGGAAAAACGCGGGGCGTAGGGAGCCAGGACGGTGAAATGCTCGTTCTCCATGAGCAGGCGCTGGTCGGCTTCGTTTTCGTACTGGATGATGTCGCAGAAAATGCAGCGCTCTTTCAACTGGAAGTGGGCTCGGGCGCCGTCGATCTCCTCCTGGACGCGCAGCGGCACCACCGGCTGTGGTTCGCTTGGCTCGACATCGCCGCCAAGTAATCCTGGCCGGCCGGCGCTGGGTCGCACAGGGCGATCCCCGCCTGTTGGGGACCCGGAATGCTGAGCGGTTCATTCTCGCTCAAAATAAATGCAAAAAAGTATTGAAAATCGTTTTCCTCAATGCTATTGTTGTCGCAGGGGAAAGCACAAGTGAGAACGCATGGGGGGATCCATCCGTTGCCAGTCCGGAGCATTCTCCTTTTTTCATTAAAAAATTTTATGGGGGAAGCACCGCCTCCAAGGAGCAGGAAATGAAAAAAGCGCTCTTGTCGATCGTTATCGTGACTGGAATGGCGGCGACCCTGACGGCGAACCTGCTCACCAACCCCGCCTCGGGCACAGTGAATGTCGGACAGGCCATCGGCGTCCGTACCGACTGCCCTGATAATTATGGCATTTCCTATACAATGATCTGGGGCGATGGAACGATAACCAGTGGGTCGAATTGTAACGATTTCTATAGCTCATTTAGGCTCCATGTCTATCGCAATCCCGGAACATTCAGGATGCATTTTCGCCGCCTGTCCGGATATTATTGCCCCAATGATGAATACCGCAACGTGACCATCCTGGAAAACCGCTATATCACCATTTCGCCCGCCAAGCCGGGGGTCGGACAACCGATCACCTTCACCGCCGTCAACTTCCGGACTCCAGCCGACATCACTTGGGACATGGGCGACGGCACGGTGTATAAGGGGCGAGGCACAACGATCACTCACACATTTGCCAAAGCCGGCACCTATATTGTCCGTGCCTTCGACTGGGGAGGGGACACAACGACCACGCCAGTGACCCTGACCCTAACGGTTGCCCCTCCTCCCCGCGGCATCACCTATTCCCCTGCTATTCCGCGGGTGGACCAGCCGGTCGACATCCAAGCCCATGGCTTCAAAGTGGATACCATCGATTGGAACTTTGGCGATGGTAGCCCTTTGCAGACCTACTCGGCTTTCGTCAGTCACCGCTACCAGAACCCAGGTATGTTCACCATCACCGCCGTCGAGCACGGCACAAGCGCGACGCCGGCGAGCAAGGCCATCACTATCCTGCCTGAGAACCGCTCGTTGTCCCTTTCGCCGCCCGAAGCCAGGACCGACGAGCCGGTGACGATCACGGCGGTCAACTTTCGCGGGCCGCTGGTCCTCTGGGACTTCGGAGATGGAGCCACGGTTTCAGGGCCGGTGACCTTGGCCCGCCTCGGCCGCCTGGCCGGGATATCAGAGCCGACCACCATGACCCACGCCTACAGGCGCCCGGGCGTCTATACCATCACCGCCCGCGACGAGAACGGTGCCAGCGAGAAAAAATTTCAGGCCGTTATCAAGATCCTTGGTGTCAACGACCAGGTGAACCTGGAGATCGCTGAAATTACGCTCGACAACGGCAAATATTACAAAGTGATACCGAAAAATTCCAAGAACATCCGGGCGCAGTTGAGGATGAAAATGAAGGGAACGGGCATCGTCTCCGGCTACTGGATCGTCGACAACCAGCCGTATCAGTTCTTCAATGAAACCGTGTACCAGGGGCAGATCAAGACAATCTACACCCCGGAGATCCCCGGCCTCCCCGTGATCGATCCCGGCATGCACACCATCACCGTGCAGCTCACCCGGCCGACCGGAGAGGCGGTCGTATTCCAGACCCTGCGTTATTTCGTTCTTCCCTACGAAAATGTAATCGCGACTCTGTCTCCACGGGATGGCGCCGTCATTAAGGAGGACGAGATCGCGAAGTTTGCCTGGGAGAGCGCCCTGGGAGGCTCCTACTACCAGGTCGCCTTCGCCAACAGCCTTTTGCCGCTCCTACTCGGTGAAGAGAAGCAAAAATGGCTGGATTGCCCCGAGCGCTTCAGCTTCATCCCCGACGCCCAGACCTGGAGCGCGATCCGGCGCAACCACTGGACGTTCTGGAAGGTCAGGGCCATGGACAGCACCCGGGCCGTCGTGGCGGAGAGCGACATCCAGGAGATGAAAGTCATCGTGCAGGGCGCCAGGATCGGCATCGATAAGATCACCGACATGGACGGGAAGAGCATCGCCATCGGCAGCGCGTTCACAACCACGAGGGCGGAGCAGGTGCTTATCCACGGCTACCTGACCTATCCCGCCGAGGCCGAGTATTTGATATTGCAGGTCTATGCCAATGACAACAAGGTGAATCAATTGCTTTTCCGTGATGTCAAAAAAGATGAAAAAAGGTCATTTGAAACCTCGGTTCCCAATTTTGAAAAAGAAAGTCAAATAGTTTTCCAAGTATTAAAATCGTCTTCTCCTTCGGTGATCATCGGCTTCCTGGAGGTAAAACTGAAAAATGAATAAAAAACCTGGCATCTTCTTTTTTATTTTTTTTCCTGCAAAGTGAGATTATTCGCTTTAACTTTTATTTAGATAGCAATGGGAATAGGGGAGATGAAAAGGACTTTTTTTATTGGCTATCATATTCTATATTTAAATTTATCTCATGGCATTGAAAAATTGGGAAAATCACTGCCGGTAATTGAATTTTTAGAATATTACTATCAAAAACTCAGTACTTGGGATGCAAATCATAATAAAACTCCGAGGGAGGAATAAGATGAGAAAAAGTGTCGTCTTTTTTCTGGTTTTGTTTTCTGTTGTGGCATTCTTTACTCCGCAGGCAAGCTTGTCTGCCCAGGTGATCTTGAAAAAGCCCTTGCCTTTGTCTCAGCAGAATCAGGCATCGATCACAGCCATTATTCCGAGAGTCATTAGTATTCAACAAGGCGGGCCTTCAGCAGTAGTGGCGGTGGATGGAAAGTTCCTCGAGACTGTTCTGTCCGTGCAGGCCATCAGGGGAGGCCGGGTTATGGGTGAGATCGCAGTAAAGCTGGCCCAGCCCTGGCCGGCGTCCCGGAAGCTCGAGCTTCAAGCGGGAGCAAACGCCCTTGTCGCGCCTGGCTATCGACTGCGCGCCATCGGCAAGGTCGGGCTTAATGAGTTCAAAATCGATGTGCCGTTAACGGAATTTAGCCTGGAAGTTATAAGAAATCAAGGTAATATTCAAATTAAAAGAGAAGCAATTCCGTTTCAACAGACACCACCGGCTGTATACAATTTACCGGACCTGATCATTACTACAGCAAGTCTCGAGCCACTTCAAGATTCCAATACACAAGATCAAAAAGATTACTACAAACTTAAAATCACCTTAAAAAATATCGGTAGAACTTCCGTGTCCTGGAAAAGTGGAATTATGATCATCAATGGAGAAGCAGAATTCGATCATTCACTGATTAGTTTTTATACTCCTTCCGGGGGCCTTTATTTGGGGCCTGGGGAAGCATGGAACGGTGAAATACCTGTTGTTTATTTTACACAGGGAGTTCGAGAAGCGAAGTTTACTGCGGATCCATTTTTGGGGAGGGTGACCGAATTGAACGAAAATAATAATTTATACATTCTTACTATTCCAACTACCGCTCCATCACCCACACCCCTTCCAGATCTAGCAATTACAAGTCTCACCATCCAGCCCCCCACTGGTCCCCCTTCCGCTAGATTTACAATCACAGTAGTAGTCAAAAATATCGGAAGTGGAAACATGGCGTCATGTAGGGACATTGAAGTTCTTGTGCATGGAGTAAATGTTAGATATCAATACTTAAATTCACTTGCTGCTGGTGAAAGCCAGACCCTCACCTTCACAACAGATTATAGCATGCCGCCAGGGACAAAAAATGTGATATGCACTGTGGATCCAGGAGACCACTGTAAAGAGAGTAACGAAAACAACAATAAGGCATCCAAAACCTTTATTGTTGAATAACCATAAGAGGTTTAAGATGAGAAAAAGTGTCGTCTTTTTTCTGGTTTTGTTTTCTGTTGTGGCATTCTTTACTCCGCAGGCAAGCTTGTCTGCCCAAGTGATCTTGAAAAAGCCCTTGCCGTTGTCTCAACAGAATCAGGCATCGATCACAGCCATTATTCCGAGAGCCATTAGTATTCAACAAGGCGGGCCTTCAGCAGTAGTGGCGGTGGATGGGAAGTACCTGGAAACTATTCTGTCCGTGCAGGCCATCCGGGGAGGTCAGGGTTTCGGTGAAATCTCAGTGAAGTTGGTCCAGCCCTGGCCGGCGTCGCGAAAGATCGAGCTTCAGGCAGGAGCGAACGCCCCAGTCGCGAAGGGCTATCAGCTACGAGTCATCGGGAAGACCGGACTAAAGGAGTTCAAGTTCGACATACCATTGGCGGTGTTCAGCCTGGAAGTGGCTGGGAAGAAACTGCAGCAGCTGCAGATACCATCTTCATCATTGCCTAATCGGATACAGATGCAGACATTTGTTACTTCCGCATCTCCGCAGAAAGTCATGCTTGTCCGGGGCGGGGATGCAATTGTTGTTAGGGTTAATGGGACTAACCTTGCGATGATCGATTCAGTGCAAGTGACCCGCGCCGGGGCGGAGATTCAAGGTATAAGCGAGGCCCTGGACAAGTCTCAGTTGCCGATGGTCCTTAAGATCTCGCTCAAGGCTTCCGTGGAGGCCAAAGTGGCAAGTGATTATCTCCTGACCACCTTTGATGCCAGTCATAACAAACTGCTTGAGATTCCTGGGGCTGTCCTGGCCATTGAAGTCAGGGCGGCTGAATTGGGGGTCCCCGACATAGAAAAAATGATCCTCGACTATCTTGAACGTAATCCCGATGCGGAAGACACAGCGGAAGGCATTTCGGAATTTTGGCAACAAAGAAAAGTAGAAATCACTTTTGCCGAAATTTCTTACACATTGGAAAAACTAATGAAGAAAGGACTCCTTCAGACTTTTCTGAAAGCCGATGGTAAGCACTATTACAAACTAAATTTGTCTCAGCAGAATCAGGCCTTGATCTTATCCATTACTCCAAAAGCAGTCAGCCTCGATCAAGGCGGATCGCCGGCAGTAGTGACAGTGGATGGGAAGTACTTGGAAACGATCCTATCCATGCAAGTCATGAGGGGAGGTCGGGTGGCAAATGGGATTTCAGCAAAGCTGGTCCAGCCCTGGCCAGCGTCACGGAAACTCGAGCTTCAGGCGGGAGCGAGGGCCCCTGTCGCGCAAGGCTATCAATTGCGGGTCATCGGGAAAGCTGGGCTAAAGGAGTTCAAGTTCGACATACCATTGGCGGTGTTCAGTTTGGAAGTGGTTGGGAAACAAGCGAACAAACTGCAGGTACAGGTTCCACTTTCGACATTGCCTACGCAGGAGCAGACGTTGTTAAGGAAAGGAATAGAACCCGCCTCCAGTGAATTGAGACTCACCCGGATTGTCCCAGATAGCGGGGATAGAGGATCCATAGCAACCATTATGGGAAATGGATTTCTTGTGAGTTCGAACGCTTTGGTTTACTTCACCGGTTGGGGTGGGCAAAGCTATAATGCCCAGAATCAAAGCGCACCGATCCTCGCAAAGACAAATAGTTCTCTTAAAGTCAAGGTTCCTCCAGAAGCCGTTTCCGGAAAAATTGAGGTTCGAGTTGGAGAGGGGGCGAGTTTAGTAAAAGTGACATCTGCCTTCAGTTTTGTCGTTATGGAAAAACCGTCGATTGAATCGATTTCTCCTATGACGGGGTATCCAGGTTTAAAAATCGAAATTCGCGGATATAACTTTCAAGATAGTACAGGCAGCCGCGCACAATTTAAATTTTTCGATGCGGTTTCAGCATCTTGGAACTGGGCTGATGGAAGTGAAGATACGGATCGCGGTCTACTGCGGAGAGCAAGCGTTACTGTTCCAAACGGGGCTAAGACAGGGCCGATAACTGTTCTGAATTCCGGAGGCTCGGATGTCTCCAAGGAAAATTTCCAGGTCACAGTTGCTCCTTATATTCCAACTCCTGTTATTACTAGCTTTACTCCAAAAAATGGAAATATTGGGACAGAGGTGACCCTATCAGGTAAGAATTTCGGTACAGATGCTAATCTTATCAGCGTCAAATTCGGTAATGATTCAACGGCTGTGCACCCGAACTTTTGTAGCAATGAAACGATCCGCGTCAATGTGCCAACTGATGGAGAAACCTGGTATATATCAGTTTTAACATCGAGTGGGAAGAAGGTCGAATCCGCAGATATATTTTACCTTCCTCCGGAAATCAGAAGAGTCTCTCCTAATTCAGCCCCTCCAGAATTTAAAGTAATAATCTTTGGAAAAAATTTATATGCTTCTAAAATTGTAAAATTCAATGGGATATGGGCTCAAATAGATGGGACCTCAAGAAATGCAGTGGATGCTTACGTTCCAAATGGCGCGACTACAGGCTTAGTCACAGTAGAATCTCCCGGGGGGACGGCGACAAGCCCGGAGGTTTTCACGGTCGTCGAATGAGGCGGATATTCTTCTTCGAGTGATCGGGCAAATGTCATGTCATACCGATGGGATCGCTTCCCATGGAGGGGTAGGATGAAAAAAAGTTTAGCTTATTCCTTTTTCAACCGTAGTTCCTCCATGCCGATGATCGCCTTGGGCAAAGAGAATTTCAGCACCTAGAAGACCACGTAGCTCTCTTTTGCAGTGTTGAGGATCGCAGTTTCGAATATCCTCTTTTCGTTCTTCTAAAAATGGAAATGTGGCCAGGTCTTTCATTCTTGCTTTTCAAAATTAGTTTCAAAAAATGAATAAATTCACTGCCGATCATTGAAATCCCTAATACATACACTCACTATTTGTGCACTGGGAGAATTGAATTTTATCCTTTTGCTTGTGGATTGGTTTTTCCGTCTACCGTACACATTAGACCGTAGACCACGTTCTTCTCTTCAACTGCAAACCTTGAACCTTGTGAGGGAAGCGGGGCATGCGAATTGCTCGTAATTGGATGGCTGCGACTAATTCCTGCTTCGGCACCACGGTTCCGGCTGGAGTTTTGCTTTAGACCGACTTCAGCGACTGGACCGACTCCTCTGGGGAGATGGGGTTGATGTAGAAACCGGTGCCCCACTCGAAGCCGGCCACGCGCGCCAGCACCGGCATGAACTCGATGTGCCAGTGGTAGAAATCCTGGACGTTGTTGGCGCAGGGGGCGTTGTGGATGATAAAATTGTAGTCGGGGCGGTTCAGCAACTGGGCC
>JALHSV010000411.1 GCA_022865525.1 Thermodesulfovibrionales bacterium | reverse complement strand
GGTGGTGCGGTGGGATCTTCAAGGGCGGCGGTTGATTCCGGATGGATCCCTTACAGGCATCAGGTTGGACAGACGGGAAAGACCGTATGTCCCAAAGTGTACTTTGCCTGCGGCATATCAGGAGCAGTCCAGCATCTCGTCGGCATGCAGTCATCGGACATTATTATTGCGATTAATAAGAATCCGGAAGCTCCTATATTCAATGTTGCGACGTACGGTTTAGTCGGCGACCTTTATGAGATTGTGCCGTTGCTGATTAAAAAGATAAAGGAAGCTAAGGGGCTTTTATCATGAAACGTGCTTTTGTTTTTCCCGGCCAGGGGTCACAGTATGTAGGCATGGGCAAGGATATCTACGAAAATATCCCTGTGGCAAGAGAAACGTTTGCGGAGGCTTCTGATGCATTAGGGTTTGATATTGCTCAAGTATCCTTTTACGGTCCGGTCGGGGAACTGAACAAAACGTTCAGGACCCAACCCTGCATCCTCACGGTAAGCATAGCGCTGCACAGAGTTCTCCGGGAAAAAGATATAAAGCCGGCAGTTGTTGCCGGGCACAGCCTTGGAGAATATTCTGCTCTTGTGGCAGCAGGAGTATTATCCCTCAGGGATGCAGTGAAAGTAACTGAAAAAAGAGGACTGTTCATGCAGGAAGCCGTTCCTGAAGGGAAGGGGCTTATGGCTGCAATTCTTGGCCTTGAGAGAAAGAAGGTTGAAGATATCTGCATGTCTTTGCGGTCAGGGTATGCTGCTCCTGCCAATTATAACTGTCCCGGGCAGATTGTCGTGGCAGGTGAAAAGCATGCTGTCGAAGAAGCTGTTGAACGCAGCAGGAGTGCCGGTGCAAAAAGGGCAGTCCCTCTTGACGTCAGCGCTCCTTCTCACTGCCGGTTAATGGATAGCGCCTCAAAAAAGCTTTCAGATTTACTCGATACAATCTCATTCAACAATGCTATTGTTCCAGTTGTCAACAATGCCGATGCCGTGTTTCTGACTGATGTGACAAGAATAAAAGAATCCCTCGTTCGCCAGCTCAACTGTCCGATTCTCTGGGAAGATTCTGTAAGGGCTATCATAGATTCAGGGGTTACCACTTTCCTGGAAGTCGGTCCCGGAAAAGTATTATCAGGATTGATCAGGAGGATAGATCCATCTGCAACGGCTTTTAGCATAGGAGACATGGGCAGCCTTGAAAAGACATTGTCGGCCATCAAAGACAATCCATAGAAAGATATCAAAATATCGGCATAGCCCGGAGTACGTGTCAGAAAATGGTACAATGAATCCGTGAAAGACTATATCGATAAATTTATCCGCTATCTCGATCTTGAAAAAGGCGCTTCGTCCCATACATTGCGTGCTTACAGGAAAGATCTCAGGGAGTTTTCTGAATCCGTCAAATGCGAGCCCAACAACATCGATATCATTGATCTCCGTGGCTTTATCGCAGGGCAGATACAGAAAGGATTGAATAAGACAACCGTAAGCCGGCGCCTTTCCAGCATTCGGTCTTTTTTCAAATTCCTGTACCGTGAAGGTTACATGAAAACGAATCCCGCGAAACTCGTTTCGAATCCGAAAGTGCCGAAGCTCCTTCCCAGATTTCTCTCTGTTGATGATGTTTTTTCCCTTGTTGAGAAACCCGAAGGAATCGGGTTTCTCCCTGCCCGTAACAGGGCTGTCCTTGAACTCCTTTATTCGAGCGGATTAAGGGTCAGTGAACTTTCGGGAATTAACACAGACGACATTCACATAAAGGAATGCCTGATCAAGATCAAAGGAAAGGGAAAGAAAGAGCGCATTGTACCCATAGGTTCAAAAGCAATCGATGCGATGAAATCGTACATCATAGAAAGGATGCTTCTCAAAAGCAAGGAAAGAGCTCTGTTCCTGAACAGAATGGGGAAACGATTGACAGAAAGGGGGGTACGGCGCATCGTTGTAAAGTATGCGCGGGCTATTGGGATCCACGGCCGTATCGGGCCGCATACGCTCCGGCATTCTTTTGCAAGCCATCTGCTTCAGGGCGGTGCGGACCTCAGGGTGATTCAGGAACTCCTCGGCCATGCATCGCTTTCGACAACCCAGAAATATACGCACCTGGACATAACGCACCTCATGGATGTCTATGACAAGGCACACCCCTTGGCAAAAGAAAATTGAAACTCTATACAAAAAACATAAGGAAGTATATATTAGTAATCCCCCTCTTTCCCCCTTTATAAAAGGGGGATTTGCGCAGAGCATTGTTCGTCTGTTTTATAAAAGGGGGATTTGCACAGAGCATTATGTCTCTGTTTTATAAAGAGGGAGATATACAGAGTATTGTACCCCTCCTTTATGAGGTGTCGGAATCTTTGAATATTCTTCCCCTCTTTTATAAAGAGGGGGTAGGGGAGATTACTCATTATGATTTATAATAGTGTATTGTTTTTATGAAAGAATATTTTCATAACAATTCGTTAATGTTAAGGAACATCAATGTTTAAAGGAACGACAATACTTTGTGTGAGACGCGGCGGGAACGTAGCCATAGGCGGAGACGGGCAGGTTACCATGGGTACGACCGTTTTGAAACGGAATGCACGGAAGCTCCGAAAGATGTATGGTGAAAAAGTCCTGGCCGGTTTTTCAGGAGCAACGGCAGATGCTTTCACCTTGTTCGAAAAGTTTGAAGGGAAACTTGAATCGTACCGCGGGAATATCACACGGGCTTCTGTGGAGCTTGCAAAGGACTGGCGCACTGATAAGATCCTGAGAAGGCTCGAGGCGCTTCTTATTATCGCCGACCTGGAGCACACATTCATTCTCTCGGGTACCGGTGATGTTATTGAACCGGAGGACGGAATTTCCGCAATAGGTTCCGGAGGCCCTTATGCACAGGCTGCGGCGAGGGCTCTGTCGGAAAATACCGGTCTTTCAGCACGAGAGATCGTGGAGAAGGCAATGAAGATTGCATCTGACATCTGTATCTATACAAACGATAATGTAACCATAGAGGAGTTGAATGGATAACCTAACACCCCGAAAAATCGTAGAAGAACTGGACAAGTACATAATCGGACAACACAAGGCAAAGAAGGCGGTTGCCATTGCAATGAGGAACCGCTGGAGGAGACAGCGGCTTTCCCCGGAATTACGGGATGAGGTATTGCCAAAAAATATCATCATGATCGGCCCGACGGGTGTCGGGAAGACAGAAATTGCACGGAGGCTTTCGAAGCTTGCACATGCACCGTTCATGAAGGTAGAAGCAACAAAATTTACCGAAGTCGGATATGTTGGCCGCGATGTTGAATCCATGATCCGTGATTTGACCGAGATATCTATAGGAATGGTCAAGTCAGAGCATGCAGAAAAAGTCCAGGAGAAGGCACAGGTACTTGCCGAAGAACGTCTGCTTGACCTTTTGCTTCCTTTTCCGAAAACATCGCGGGGTGGAGGGCTCGAAGAAGAGGAGAGGGAAAAACAGCGGGAAACGAGAGAAAGACTCAAAATGCAGTTGAAAGAGGGAAAACTGGATCACCGGTATGTTGATATCGAGGTCAGAGAAAAGGTAATTCCCTTCGGCGTTGTCTCGAATGTAGGACTCGAGGATCTGGAAATAAACCTCAAGGAGATGCTCGGAAATTTTCTCCCTGAAAAGTCAAAGCGGAAAAAAGTAAAGGTTCCTGAAGCTTTGGTCATCATACAGCAGGAAGAGGCAAATAAGCTCATTGACATCGATAAGGTTACACGTGAGGCAATCGAACGGGTGGAACAGTCCGGTATTATCTTTCTCGACGAGATTGATAAGATTGCGAGCAGAGGGCACGCTCATGGGCCTGATGTTTCACGCGAAGGTGTTCAGAGGGATCTTCTCCCGATCGTTGAAGGCACAACGGTCACAACCAAACATGGTCCCGTAAAGACAGAACATATTCTCTTTATTGCTGCCGGTGCATTTCATATGTCAAAGCCATCCGATCTGATTCCGGAGCTTCAGGGGAGGTTCCCGATCAGAGTTGAACTCGATGCGCTTGGGAAGGAAGAATTTGTGCGGATACTGACAGAACCGTACAACGCTCTGATCAAACAATACATAGCACTCCTTTTCACGGAAGATGTGTCGATACAGTTTACAGAGGACTCCATTGACGAAATTGCCGGTATAGCAGCCCATGTCAATGAAAAAACGGAGAATATCGGTGCGCGGAGGCTGCATACGGTGCTTGAGAAACTTCTTGAGGATATTTCCTTTGAAGCTCCTGAAAAGAAGAACGGGAAATTGGGAATCGACAGAGCATATGTCAGGGCAAAACTGAATGACATCGTTAAGGACGAGGATTTAAGCAGGTATATTTTGTAAGCCACACATAATACATAACTCTGCATGAGAATAGGAAAACAAATTATTCTTATTATGACAAGTAATCCCCCTTTGTCCCCCTTTTCCGCACTCAGGCGGATTCGCCGAGGCGAAAGAAAAGGGGGATTAAGGGGGATTTTTTTAATTTTGTTGGTTTATTTCTTAGTTTTCCCCTTCGCCTCATGCGCCTCTTACCATACAAATCCTGAAGCGGAATACGTCATTGCGTCATGGTACGGGCCTGAATTCCATGGGAAACCGACCTCATCAGGAGAACCATTCGACATGTATGCCTATACCTGTGCTCATCGTGAATACCCCTTTGGTACAAAGCTGAAAGTCACGCATGCATCAAATGGGAGATCCGTAGACTGCCTTATTAATGACCGGGGGCCTTTTGTGTCCGGGAGAGATATTGATTTGTCATATGCTGCAGCAAGGGAGATTGGCCTTCTGAAACCGGGAACCTCTCCAGTGATGATTGAATATATGGGGAGAGATACCTCTTTTATACGAAAGGTTGAGTATGCCTCACGTGCGGGACCATTGACGATACAGGCAGGCTCTTTCAGGGAGCTTTCAAATGCACAGCGGCTGAAAACATCTCTGGAACTGAAATACAGCGGTATCTATATCGATGAAGCTGATGTAAACGGGGGCACATTTTATAGGGTAAGGATTGGCAGGTTTCTCGCACGGGAAGAAGCAGTCTCCCTTGCAGAGACTCTTGCAGATGAGGGTTACCGTGTTCTCATAACCAGGTATAATGAGAAAATATGATGTTTATTCAGATCGAAGGGCATATGAGATGGGTGCAACGCTGAAGATAAACGGAAAAACAAAAATCACAGGCATTATCGGATGTCCGATAAAACATACGCTGTCTCCCGCAATGCATAATGCTGCCTATGAATCTCTCTCACTTGATTACTGCTATGTCCCGTTTCTCGTCAGCCCGGATGCCCTTGAAGATGCGATAAAGGCTATTAAAGCACTGAATATCCTGGGTATCAATGTAACAGTACCCCATAAAGAGAAAGTTATGACATACCTCGATGAGACAGACAGGGAAGCAGCATTTATTGGTGCAGTGAACACCCTTGTAAATTCAGACGGGAGACTCATTGGTTACAATACGGATGGACGAGGATTTATGCAGTCTCTTGCCGAGAACGCTATCGATACACGAGACAAGGACATCCTGATTATCGGAGCAGGAGGTGCGGCCCGTGCATTGGGCTACTCCCTGGTTCAGGAAGCGAAATCCCTCTCCCTTTTCGGACGATCGAAAATGCGGGTTCATAATCTTGTACATGATTTAAACAGGATAAAGAACAGCGTTTCATCTTGTATGGATCTATCAGCAGTCGGGAGATACCATATGATCATCAATGCAACTCCATTAGGTTTGAAAAAAGAGGATCCCTTACCCCTCGATACATCATCCCTGAAACCAGGACAGATTGTATATGACCTTATCTACAAGAGGACAAGGCTGCTCGAACATGCCTCGGAAAGAGGATGCGTTACTGTCAGCGGCCTCGGCATGCTTCTGTGGCAGGGTGTTTTTGCATTTGAATTGTGGACAGGGCGCAGGCCTGATGTTGAAGTCATGCGGAATGCCTTACTGCAGGCAGACAGATAGTCAAGAAAATGTCGATATTAATTCTGTGCATTTGACAAGCCTGATAATTTTTGATATTTATTGGAGTAAGTAAACGGAAGGGGGTGATTCACGCACATATTTCAAATAAAAGATTCAAGTGTCTGGGCTAACCTTTGTAAGGAGGTGAATTATGAAAGCGGAGAAGATGTTCAGTAAAAAGCTTATGAAAGATTTTGAATCCCAGGGTATTAACAGGAGAGAGTTCCTGAAATATTGCGCTGCTACTGCTGCAATATTCGGCCTTTCAGAATTAGATTTTGCATCAAAAGTCGCTCATGCACTGGAAATGCAGTCCAAGAAACCTCCGGTCATATGGCTTGAAGGGCTTGCCTGTGCAGGATGTACCATTTCTCTTACCCAAAGCCTGAATCCACCCGTTGCTTCCGTTATTCTCGACAAGATCTCATTGAGACAGCATGACACCATTATGGCTGCAGCAGGGCATCTCGTCGAGGAAGTATATGATGAGACGGTTCGAGCGGGAGGATTTATTTTAATCGTTGAGGGTGCTATTCCGTCTGCTGATGACCGGTACTGCAT
>JALHSV010000410.1 GCA_022865525.1 Thermodesulfovibrionales bacterium | reverse complement strand
CGGGAAGTTCGTAACCATGCAGGAATGCCCGTATACACCTCGTTCTTGATCACGAGGGCTTAACCCAAAGAACGGCATGAGCAGTTGGCGTCTGTAAGCGAAGAAAGATTCTGGCCAAGCCAGAATGACAGACTTGAAGATATTAACCAACTTTTAAGATCTCTGGAGAGTAATAACATAGATTAGATGGCAGATATTGTATTTGAGCGGATTTGAATACTGTCGAAGACAGAATTCACCTCGGAGGTCCCGATGGATATCGGGGCCGAGAATGAGCGAAAATACTGTATCTGCCGGCATACACACAATGTATGAATAAGCGGGCTAATTCGTTGAAAGCCTTGAGAAATCAGCGATAGTCGAAACTGTCATCCATATCTCCTTTAACAGTGAGAGCCTGTTCAGCTTAATCTCCTCTCTTTTGTCCATAACGAGGATATGGTCAAAAAACATGTTAATCACTTCTGTCAGTGAAGAAACGAGGACAACTGCATCATGATATCTTTTTTCTTGGAGCAAACCTTCAAGCTCGCTACCCAAAGAATCGAGTTTCGCCTTCAGGCTTCTTTCCTGCTCTTCGAGCAGAAGTTCCGATCTTGCCGGGCTCATTGGTGTTTTCGGAATAATGTTATTCACCCGCTTGATGGCAGTCAGGAAATCAGGATATACCGGATGACCTTTAAACCTCTTGAGGGCATCAAGCCTCCCTCTGATATCATGCAGCGGAAAGTGAAGGGATGCAGCAAGTATCGACTGTATCAGGTCAGGACTGTATCCGAGATCTGAAAAAACTGTCTCTACTCTGTTCTCAAGAAATTGCAGTATGTGTTCTTTCACTGCGTCAAAACGCTCACCATGCGAGACTATTCTCACGGCTTCATCGACAAGATCCTGCAGAGGGACATTGATCCCTCTATCCAGCATGATTGCAATAATGCCGAGGGCCTGCCTCCGTAATGCAAAAGGGTCTTCAGAGCCGGTTGGCGTAAGACCTATAGAAAAGAATGCAGCTATGGTATCAATCTTGTCAGCAATACTAAGGAGTGCGCCGATATCGGTCTGAGGAAGCGCTCCACCGGAATATGCAGGGAGGTACTGCTCTTCAAGTGCATGCGCAACTTCTTTTCCCTCTCCATCAAGCAGCGCATAATATTTGCCCATAATTCCCTGGAGCTCAGGAAATTCTCTGACAACACCTGTTATAAGGTCAGTTTTCGAAAGCCAGGCAGCGCGAACAAGGGATTCCTTTGCAGGCGGAAGGAATCGGTCCGCAAGAAACCCGGCGGTGGAGACGATCCGCTCTGTCTTATCATAAAGGCTGCCGAGACGCTCCTGGAAAGTGACTTTTCTGAGTTCTCCCGTTCTTTTGTCGAGGGAGATCTTCCGGTCCTCCTCAAAATAGAAGCGTGCATCTTCGAAACGCGCCTTGATTACCCGCTCCGCACCAACCCGGACAGTATGAGCATTCTCTTCGCTGGTATTGCTGATGACCACAAAATGGTTTGTGACGATGCTGTCTGTATTCTCGACTGCAAAATATTTCTGATGGCCTTTCATTACTGTTATCAGTAACTCCTTGGGAAGGTTAAGGTACTCCGCAGGAAACGTTGCAAGAACAGGAACCGGATACTCCACCAGATTGACAACAGTTTCAAGAAGTTCCTCATCTCTTATAGGTTTCTCACCGAGAGCCTGAAGCAGGGTATCCATTTTACCTGATATGATCTTTTTCCTTTCCTCATGATCAACCACAACATAATTATTCGCGAGCAACCTCTTATATCCTGATATCTCCTGGAGCCTAAATGCTGCAGGAGACAAAAACCTGTGTCCCATCGTGCTGTTGCTGCTCCTGATCCCGTCGATCTCAAAACTGATCGTCTCATCATCAAAGATGGCCAATAACCACCGTATGGGACGCGCGAACCGGAGATCCCCGTCCGCCCATCTCATTGATTTCGGGGGATGAAGAGAAAGCACGATTCTCTTCAGTATTTCAGGGAGAACTGCGCTGACAGGACCGCCCTTCTCTTCCAAAACTGCTACAACATATTCACCCTTATCCTTATTTTTTATGATAAGACTTTCGACTCTCACCCCTTGCGACTGGGCAAATCCGATTGCTGCCTTTGTCGGGTGCCCATTCGCATCAAAAGCCGCCTTCCGTGAAGGCCCGAAGACTTCCCGTGTTCTGTCTTCCTGCATTTGAGGGAGCCCATCCGCAATCAGCGCCAATCTTCGCGGAGTGCCGTATGTTTTTATCTCGGAAAACTGTATGTGCGTTTCACGCAATATCCTAACTGTATT
>JALHSV010000409.1 GCA_022865525.1 Thermodesulfovibrionales bacterium | reverse complement strand
TAATGATCGGACGCATTACGCTTTAGCTAAAGAAACGCCCGCCAATCGGCTATTGCAGGAGAAACCATCGGCGAACGCCCGCTTGCTCGCGTTGCCCAGACTCGGCGGCCTGCATCACCGCTATGTCTGGAAAGACGCCGCATAACCTCGTTTCAATTTCATCCGCTTAGCTTCAACCGGGTATTGGTTTACTAAAACCCATTATTTTCATACATTTTAGCGGGCAATGACGTAATCGCTTCTCGTACGTTGACAATCAAAATCGTCAAAAAACTCATTTTTTAATCGCAGTTTGCCATTTTATCTTTAAGTTTTCATTTTGGCGAGCGACAACTGTCGCGCTCCTCGATCACCTGGTTGCCGTCATAAACGTAGCGGGTCACATCGCTGCTGCTGCTGTAGACCGCTTTTTTCTCCACCCTGCGGCCCAAGGCGTCATAAACGAACTCGACCTGCGTGCCGCTGCTTTCGACCCGGAGCAATTGATTTTTGTAGTCATATATGAATTTTTGAGCTGGAAGTTTTGAGTTTGCGCTGGTGCTAACTAAATTGCCATTGTTGTTAAAGCTGACGTCTCAATAAAAAAGTCAAAGAACTAAGTATTTCTTATATTGCCATTTTCCATGCTGTTTTTCAAATTGACATGGAACATCTTTTATAATTATTTATTTGGGAAAATATCATTCGGCAGGCAATTGATAAAACTGGCATTCTCATCCATGTTATTCGATATTATGTACTCTTTATTGCCAACTAAATCAATCAATAAAACTTCATTCCTAGCTCGACTCTTTAATAACAAATATCTAAAATCTTCCGTGACATCTTTTATTGTTGTATTAAAATAGAAATCACGTTTAAAATAATCAAACTTCATTACATCACGAACTTTTTTAGTATTTAAATCGAATTCGACCATTCCGACTAAATTTCTTCCATCGTTAAACTCATGCAAAGTAAGTAAAATATTTTTTTTAATATTCTTCACCAAATACAGTTGGCCTTTTTTTATTTTATTAAAACTACTTTCACTTTCAGCCCATACTTGTTGAGTTATTTTCTCAATTCCTTTCAAAGAATCAATTATAAATAAATCCATATAAGTAGAAAACAGTATTTTGTTATCTATGAAAAAAGAGGAATAAATATTCCCATTATCAAATATTAATTTGAGCTCCTTACTTTTAACATCATATTTCCACAGTGTGTTGAATTCAATTAAATCTTTATACCCCCATAAAGTTGGTCGCTCCAATGATTCTTTTCCAACTGCAGTAAATAATATTTTATTAACGTCGAAATTCAAGTTAATTAAATATAAATAATGATCCTTAAAAATATGTTTTTTACATGAAAATTCTTGATCTATTGAAATTTGCGTTTGAGGTCGCATAGTTAAAATATCTTTTTTATCTATTTCTAGAGGTATTTCTTCAGTGGGTGCCTGATAATATGACTCTCCAATTCGTTTTATACTTCCAATATCTTCAACAATGATATATTTGGAGTTCAAAGAATAAAGAATTTTGCCATTGCTTATTTCCGGAATAAAATCAGGCTTATATTTCAACCTGTGCGTGAGCAAATGCATACCATCCAGATTGAAATAATCGATTTGGTTTCCATTTGTACAAGCTATATATGTTTCAGCATTGGCCATAAAACACATCAAGATAATCATAATTAAAATAATCATAAATTTCATCTGTTTATCTCCGTATTTACTTCTATTATAATTATATCTTCATGCTGAATATCAATCAACTGGTTAAATTCATCCCATTCACTATTTCTTATCAATAAGCATCCTGCAGAAATTGGATTTTCGGCCAATGTGAAACCAGTATTATCATTCGCTCCAGAATGGTGGATATCAATTGTATTCGCCCACCAACCGACATCTCCTGAATATCCCATATTTGACAAATTAAAGGCATCTGCAAAATAATTTTGATTAGTAAAGGTTGAATGCATACCAACAATCGGAATCCGATCATCATAAGAACCTTGAAGATGCCCTCGTTGATCTAGATTATGTCTATTCGGATTGCGTGGATTGAATTTCTTCAACCGAATTGCTCGATAATTTCCACGATGCATCGTCCATTGTCCAAAATAAGTATCATTTTTTATTTTAGGATTTCCACTTGATGCATAAGTTCTTGCATCGAATGTTTTAAATGAAATACGCCCACCACCTTCAGATGCATAAGCTTGAGCTGTTGCATTATATCCATCGGCCGATTCACCTCCATTTCTATCAATAAAATTGATTTCCTTGGACGAATAATCGGATCTATTAGCCAAATAATTTATATTGTTCCGGTATTGTTCCGGAACTTGATCCAATAGAACGTTATTTGCAATTGGAGGCGTTGTGACAATATTTTCAGATTCTCTATTCAAATAAATTGACACCCGACTTCTATCTGCATTGAATACAAAATACTCTTTCCCAAGAGGATCTACAAAATTCTCCGTATTCATATTCATGCCCTGATATAGGTTCATCGAATCTCTGTAGCCTATCGGGTCAGTTTGCAGGAACCTACTCATGATGGGATCATAGTAGCGGGCACGGTAGTTGTAGAGATTCAGTTCCTGGTCATATTCTCTGCCTTGGAACAAAGTCGTATTGCTTATAGATGAAGCACCAATGGACTGCCCATCAGCGTCGGAGAATGACGGCAAACCAAATGTGTCATAGCTGATGCGTTCAATGAGCGCACCGGTGCTGTCGGTGATGGCAGTGGTAGAGCCTATGTCGTTAGTGTGAAGATAGTATGGGGTTGAGGTTGCGCCACTGTAGATGTCGAGTCGCAACAGCTCATCAATGCCGTTGCCGTAGACATATTGCTTGGTTACCTGGTCGGTGCCATTGCGTTCCTCGATCACCTGGTTTCCAGCGTAAAAATAGTTGAAGCGTTGAGACGTTGAACCGTTGAAGTGTTCCTTGAAAAACCGCCTACCGAAAGCGTCATAACCGAAAGTGGTTGTCTTTGAGTCTTCAGTGGCCTTTACCAACTGATTGCGGTAGTTATAGGCGAACTGCTGGCTCCCTTTCTGGGTGGTGTTGCCGTTGGGGTCGTAGGCCAGGTTCCACTGGTCGAACTTGGTGTACTGGTTCAGTTTGGCATTGCTGGCGTTCATTTCAGTTAAGATCTCAGTGTCCACGCTGTTCTTATTCTCGACGATTTTCAGGATATTATCAACCTTAGCATCACTATACCGAGGCTCTGCGAGGTGTCCAGTGATGCTATCCCCCTTGGGGATGTCGTCATGAACACACTGCTCATAATTCTTGAGATTCACTTTGT
>JALHSV010000408.1 GCA_022865525.1 Thermodesulfovibrionales bacterium | reverse complement strand
TCGCTGTCATCCCGAGAGATATTATTATCTGGTTCAAGGTATGCTTTTACGGAGGATGGGATTTCTTCATTCATCTGTGCGGCAGCGTCCTCGTACTGTTCCTCAACCGTGTAGTCTAAAAGTGTGGGAGGTTCATCAGATCGAGCATCGTACGTAGACGCTCCCTGCCACTCTTTCGCACTCTCCGGTTCATCGGTTGCTACATATGGGGTAAATACCTCTTCTTCTCCCTTCTCAGTAACACCCTCGTATTGCTCTTCAAATGAATTATAGTCTGCCAATGCAGGAGGCTCATCAAAAGGGATACCATTCAAAGATTCAGCGTTATTCTTTGACTCAATCTTCGTCTCATCAGAGGCCTCACGGAAGGAGAATATTTCATCACTGACCTTTGAGAGTTCTGATTTAAATTCCTCTTCTGCATGGTGTTCACTGACGGTATCCTGCGAATTTTTTGATATTGCCTGGAAATAGTCCCTTCTTTTGTCATCTTCCTTCAAAAGCATATAAGCCTTTTGTATCTCTTCTGAAATGATGATAAGCTTGTCCATCATGAGAGGATCGGTTGAGGAAACATACTGGTCGGGATGAAATTCCTTTGATAGCCGGTAAAAATTTCTCTGTACCGTATTCGCATCGGACTTCTCATCGATATCGAGGAGATCATGTGGACTGAGCTTGTACAGGTTTGAATACCGTTCATTAACTCTGTCGTCGAATGCTTCGCCCTCTATATCGGGTGATTGCGCTGTCTCCTCCGATACCGGGATATGCTCTTCAGGTTTTACCACATTCTTTTGTTCCTCAAT
The DNA here is from genome assembly GCA_022865525.1 of Thermodesulfovibrionales bacterium. Classification (GTDB taxonomy): domain Bacteria; phylum Nitrospirota; class Thermodesulfovibrionia; order Thermodesulfovibrionales; family SM23-35; genus JALHSV01. The sequence continues at coordinate 7,010 of JALHSV010000408.1, read as the reverse complement.
GAATCCGGCAACATACAAAATATACAAAGTCTTCATTGCTTCAAACGTTGCACTTGCAGTGCTGTCAATAAGTTCCTTAACGGTCTTCGTACCATCTATCGTGGCAAGCATGGCTTTATCCCGAGAGCTGAACACGATGTCCTGAAAAAGCATCGCAGAATCTTCATTCGATTTCAGAACGGCATTCATAGCCGGCATCTCTCTCTTGATTCGGACCACATTATGTATTCTCTTCATTCCCTCATAGACGAGGTTCCCCATGCTCATCTGCAAGGTTATGACCTCACGGGTCGGCAATTGTCCCTCATTGAATTCATATTCTGCATCCTCAAACTCGAAAAGGCTGTATATAATTTCCCTGACTTGTGATTTTACTCCCAGGACCAAGTCCTTGGGTGTCAGATACCCAAGCTCAACAAGAATTGTTCCCTGCCTCTTCCCCGTCTCCTTGAGCAGCTCAACAGACCTCTCATAATGCTCGAACGTAATCTTTCCGAGCTTGATAAGCGTCTCGCCAAGTCTATCGTCCTCATCTGTTGAAGAGGCAAAGACCGCATTGCCCCTATCCAGGTAAACATTCTTTGTCGCTCCTGCGGGAATGAGCACCGTTAACGTCCCCGTTTTCCGGTTCCTGTGCAGATCAACAAGGATTTGGGGAAAATGAAATTTCTTTAGTTCTTTTTCCATTGCTTTCATATTTACCTCTTTAACTTTCGGTTATTATCAGTTTGATAAATAAGCACATTCCATGCCATTGTAAAATTATCGAAACATATTGATTTATTGATGAAATTATGAATCCCCCGTATTGGTGAAAAAAGCAATGACAATTTATGTCATTATTTACATGAGCTTATTGTATGACTTTGTACGTACTACTATAAGAATTTCGCTTGCTTCTTGTGTTACCGACTATCCTTGTTTTCTCTTACAACAGCGCGAGAGGATACAGGGGAATTTACTGATGCAGCACCACGATTACATCTTGGATGAAGTCGCGAACATTCGTTCTTTGATGAACTGTGTCAGGGAAACCGGGTTGATTGGAGGACAGATGAGATAGCCTTGTGCACCATCGCATCCATATCCCCGCAGTAATCCCAACTGTTTTTTCGTTTCCACACCCTCCGCAATAACTGTTATATTCAGGTTGTGCGCCAGGGCAATGATCGCCCTGACAATTGCCTGATCATCTGGGTTTGTCGCGATATCACAGATGAATGAACGGTCAATCTTTAATATTTCCACCGGAAAGCGCTTTAAATAATTCAGGGAGGAATATCCGGTACCGAAATCATCAATTGATATCTGTATCCCCATCCCCTTTAATAAATTCATCTTTTTTATACTATTTTCAGAATGTTTCGTGAGACAACTCTCTGTCAGTTCCAGTTTCAGGTACGATGGGTCAAGACCGCTGTCGTATAATGACTGTGCCACCATCTCGATAAATGTATCCTGCTGGAATTGAATACCCGATATGTTGACCGTCATATTGAATGGTTCAATCCCCTCGCTTTGCCATGTTTTGTTTTGTGCACAGGCAGTGCGCAAAACCCATTCACCAATCGGGACAATAAGCCCTGTTTCCTCAGTCACCGGTATGAACTGTCCCGGTTTGACCAGTACAAGATCGGGCTGCAACCAGCGGATCAGTGCTTCAACACCGATAACCCGCCCGGTCGATATGTCAATCTGTGGTTGATAGAACAGCATAAACTCATTCCGTTCTAATGCCTTGCGTAATTTATTTTCTATCGAAAAGCGCTCAAGCGTTGAGGTGTTCATGGATTCTGAATAATACTGAAACGTGTTTTTCCCCTGTTTTTTTGCCTGATTCATTGCAATATCGGCATGTTTAATGAGCGAGGTCATATCATCGCTGTCAGAAGGATATACAGATATGCCGATGCTTGCAGTAATAAAGACCTCTTTCCTCTCAATGATGAAGGGCTCTGACAGTAAACTGATAATACGCTTGCACACCAGCGCTGCGTCTTGGACCTTCGTGATCTCGGTCAGCAGTATAGTAAATTCATCCCCGCCTATTCGGGCCATGAGTGATTCGGTATCTTCTGTTATGAAGCGGGTTACGGTATCTGTTTTCCTCAAAGATGTCATGCATCGGTCAGCAACACTACACAATAACCGGTCGCCCGCATCATACCCGAGTGTTTCATTGACCCGCTTGAAATTGTCCAGATCAATATGCAATAAAGCAATCAAACGTTGTTTCCGTGCAGCATGTGCAATGGCATTTTTCAGTCGGTCTTGAAACAGATAACGGTTCGGCAGATTAGTGAGGGAATCCTGATATGCATGGGAACCTGTCTGCAGGGCATCCGCCTCTTTTCCGGTTATATCATGCACAATCGCCAGTATCTTGTCTGGACCGCTGACAAAAAGCTTCACCTCATAGGAACAGTCATTTATGCTGTACCGGAAATCGCTCTCGAACTTTCGTATTTCTCCTGCAGGCAGCGCCTGTTGAGCGAAATCCATAATCGGTAGAGCAAGCGAAGGCATGACATCAGATATTGGTCTCCCCAGAATTATATCGGGTATTAGTACCACGTTGCTGTCTCTGCAGCCAATGAAATCCAGCAGAGTACCGTCAGTACTGATTTGAACGATGAAATGGGGCACGGTATTCAATTCGTCGTCTCCTGCCAGTAAAAAGATAAATACCCCTGTCTATCAAATGGTAACCTCATGGTATGTCTCTTATCCTTTCAGACTAAAGTATCCTGAATGCACATCCCGTGATTCCAGCGCAAGGGAGATGATTTCCTCACCAGGCAAAGCTTTAGAAAAGTAGTAGCCCTGCATCACGTCGCACCCATATTCCTGCAACAACAGGCATTGTTGTTCTGTCTCTATACCCTCGGCAATGACCTTGAGGTCCATATTGTGTGCCATCGCAATAATTGCCTTTACAATGGACTTGGAATCAGGGTCATGTGCAATGTCCTTTGTAAATGATCTATCGATTTTCAGGCAGTTGAGTGGCAATCGTTTCAGATAGCTCAGGGAAGAATAACCGGTACCGAAATCATCAATGGTAATGTATACCCCCATATCCCTGAGTTCCCTGAGGACAGAGGCGCTCTTCTCTACCTGTTCCATCATGCAACTCTCTGTGAGTTCCAGTTCAAGATTATGGGGATTTAATCCTGTTTTTTCGAGGGTATGCGATATCATTTCGAGAAAATTATTTTGCCTGAATTGTATGTTTGAAATATTGATGCCTATGCGTTCAAAGGGGAGGCCGCGCGTAATCCATGTGCGCATTTGTGAACATGCGGCATGAAGTACCCATTCACCAATTGGCAAAATCAGCGACGTCTCTTCTGCGAGGGGAATAAAAGCATCTGGATATACCAGGCCTGTTTCTGGATGCTCCCATCGAATGAGTGCCTCTGCACCTGTAATTATTCCTTTCTGAACATTCACCTGGGGTTGGTAGTGCAGGATGAATTCATTGTTGCTCAATGCTTTTCTGAGTTGATTCTCCATGTTAAACCGTTCAATGGCAGCAGTATTCATCGACTCAGTATAGAACTGGACATTGTTCCTTCCCAGGTCTTTTGCGTGATACATGGCAATGTCAGCATACTTCATCAGCGTATCTGCATCTTCACTGTCTGTCGGATAAATGGCAATGCCGATACTTGCCGTGATATAGACTTCGTGCGTTCCCAGGATAAAAGGCCTCTTCAGACTATTCAGTAAACGGTTGGCAATCATGATTACATGATGGATACTGCTGATGTCAGTAAGAAGGATGGTAAACTCGTCCCCGCCGATGCGTGCAACCGTTGTCTTCATCCGTTCCTTTTTTTCACGCATGACGCAGTCTGTCTTTCGCAGAGATTTTTTTATCCGGTCGGCAACACTTTGCAGGAGCAGGTCACCTATATTGTGTCCGAGCGTATCATTAATGTTCTTGAAACGGTCAAGATCCAGAAACATGATCGCGACCTTCTTATTATTGCGGCGGGCACGCAACTCAGCCTGTTCCAATCGGTCCCTCAACAGTACCCGGTTTGGCAGGCCTGTCAGGTTATCATAATAGGCCAGCTGGATAACCTTTTTTTCTGCACTTTTGCGATCGCTGATGTCCCTGATGATTGCAAGCACTTCGTCTTCCCTGCTCTGGATGATCCTCGCTTCATAGAAATGTACGGTATTGTCCATGGTAAGCTGATACTCAAACAATTGCACGGTGCCAGACTCAATGGCAGCGCTAATGAAGTGCTTTGTCTTCTGAGCAATATCAAATGGCATCACTTCATCCAGTCTCTTTCCCAAAAAATCCTGCGCAGGGAGAAGGAGCGGGATTTGCTTTGATCCCTTGGACTCCAAAAAGATACCGTTTTTATCTAATCGAAACATTAAATCAGGGATTGCGTTGAGAAGGGCACGATTTTTTGCCTCACTATCTTTCAATTCAGAGAATGCCTGGCTCGCTCTCAGCATGTACCTCACATGATGACCCAATACCGTCCAGTTAATGGGCTTCAGGATAAAATCAGTCGCTCCGACTTCATACGCACGGTTGATTGATTCCAAATCATCGAGCCCGGTGACGATTAAAACCGGGACCGTACCTCCCCTGTGCATTCCCCGGATCTCCTGACAGACGGTAAACCCGTCCTTCCCCGACATCATCACATCGAGCAGTATGATATCCGGATGAGTGTTCTGAAAGGCGATCAGGCCTGTTTCACCGTCAGCAGCTTCCTCAACAGTAAATCCTGCCTGCTCCAGGGAATTACGCTCCAGCATCCTCATCATTTCATCATCATCAACAATCAGGACAACAGGTCGCTCTTTCTCTTGTGAAGAATCTATCATGACGGCCTCCCCTGCATCTCTAACATCAGCGATTTTTCAACTGCACTGTATTCATGCTCGATTTTTATAACCAGTGCCGAAGCACCTTTTAATGTTCCCATCCTTCCCATTGACTCAACTTCCTTGCACAATTCCGAAAGCTTCATGGCACCCAAGTTTGCGCTGCTTGATTTAAGGCTGTGCGCTGCCTTTTTCATTGCCTGGGCGTCAGAGGCAGCCACTGCCTCACTGAGATCCTGAAGCAGTCCGGGCGTTGTTTGCACATAAATAGTAATAATCTTATCCATGAGAGAAGGTTCTCCTTCCTTCTGAAGGCCACGGATGTTCTCTAATATCTTCTGATCAAGAGCTGTAGCATGCAACTCCTCTCCAATCCAACACTCAAGTTTCTCGCGTAACTGTTCATGAGTAAACGGTTTTGAAAGATAGTCGTCCATTCCTGCTGCGAGACATTCTTCACGATCTCCCTCTAATGCATGAGCAGTCAAAGCGATGACGGGAATATGTCGTCCGTTATTATCCTTTTCCTGATCTCTGATAACTCTGGTAGCCTCAAAACCATCCATCTCCGGCATCTGGCAATCCATGAACACCATGTCATACAATTCCCTTTTGAGTGCTTCAACAGCTTCTTTGCCATTATTCACAATATCAACACGACACCCGAAACTCTCGAGAAAACCTCTCGTAACCTCCTGATTGACCAGGTTGTCTTCAGCGAGGAGAATTGTGCCGTGGAATTTCCAATATTTTATTGCCTGTTCGTCATCTTTACTCTTTTTCTGTGAAGTGATTTCAGCAGGTTCGTTCATCACATTGAGCAAACAGTTGTACAGTTGCGATTGGCGTACAGGCTTTGTTAAATAAGAGAGGAAGCCGGATTTTAAGGCATCATCATAGTCACCGAAGTAGCCCACCGATGTGAGCATAATCATCCTTACAGATGCTATAAGAGGGTCATTCTTAATTGCCCCGGCGAGTTCAATACCGTTCATACCTGGCATATTCATGTCCACAACAGCCAGGTCATATGGTTCACCCCGCTTCGCTGCCGCTGTGAGCAGCTCCAGCGCCTTCTGGCCATTTTCCGCACTTCCGTTGCTCATTCCCCAGGCCAGAATCTGATCGTGAAGAATGCTTCGGTTCGTGCTGTTATCGTCAACGATCAGTATTCTGACTCCCCGGAGATCATTGAATTGAGTATGAGAAACACTCTCATTCCGGCTTTGCTTTTTGAGCTTAATGGCAAACCAGAATCGTGAACCTTTTCCGGATTCGCTTTCCACACCTATCTTTCCTCCCATCATCTCTGCCAATTGCTTCGAGATTGCAAGGCCAAGTCCGGTCCCACCATACCTGCGTGTCGTGGATTCATCTTCCTGGGAGAAGGCGTCAAAAATTCTTTTTCGAGCATCCGGGGAAATTCCGATACCCGTGTCCCTGACCTCGAAACGCAACAGCGTCATATCCGAATCGCCGGGAAGGACGTTTACTTTCACCTCTATTTCTCCCTTTTCCGTAAACTTGATGGCATTGCTGACAAGATTGCTGATAATTTGGCCCAATCTGCCTGGGTCGCCTTTGACAGATGAGGGGACATCAGGGTGGATGTTGGAGATCAGCTCAATATGTTTCCTTTGAGCCATATCCGCAAGAATACCGACGATATCCTCAATAGTCTCACGAAGATTAAAATCAATATTTTCCAGCTCCAATTTCCCCGCCTCTATCTTCGAAAAATCCAGGATGTCGTTGATGACATCCAGCAGGGTTTGCCCGGAAAGGCGAATAGTCTCGGCAAATCTTCGCTGCTTCTCTGTCACCGCGCTGTTCAGGAGTAAATCAGTCATTCCCAGAACCCCATTAAGGGGTGTGCGTATCTCATGGCTCATATTGGCAAGAAATCGCGATTTAAACCTGCTTGCCTCCTCAGCCGCCTCCTTTGCCTCCTGCAGCTGTTCCACAGTATGCTGGAGGTTCTGGTTTGTTCTGGAAAGCTCCTCTGTCCGGAAGGCAACCAATTCCTCAAGCTGTTCCCTGTGTTTCCTGAGCTCCTCATCACGAATCTGAATCTGAGCGAGCATTTCATTAAACCCATCAATGAGGGAACCTACCTCGTCATTGCTCTTTTTCTCAGCCCTGACCGAATAGTC
>JALHSV010000407.1 GCA_022865525.1 Thermodesulfovibrionales bacterium | reverse complement strand
TCTGAAATCTATCTCCTTTTTGATGACTTCCACTCTGCCCGAGAGATACCGGTAGAACTTCACTACCATATCTATCAGGACAATGACCGCCAGGGCAGCTATGAAAAAAACGAGGAAAGCATCTATTTTAAAGGTAAGCGCATCAGCACCCGAAAGGGCATGAGGCCTTTCATTCCCGGTATGGCCGAAAAAATTGACGCCATTCCAACAGCAATCGAAGAGGTTGTTCTCCTTCAGATCAGGAGTATTCATTCTTCATAGGATTCAACGCACACAAATTTTCCGAGTCCTATTTTTATTAATCACGAAGTGAAAGTGAGCATCTTTGGGTCAATGAAGGATGTTTGCATGCGAGAGCATCTCTAATGCAGCGTGTGATATAATATGCTGAAAAGGCTATGTTTTTTTTCAAAAGGGAGTTGTTTAGGGTTCTCCAATACTTTGCATGTGGCATAAAGAATACTTTGGGAAGCCAGGCTTCTGGAACGTCTTCTCGGATTAAGAATTCAGGCCCTAACACAAGAGAATAATAAGATCGATATTGGTAAACCCCCAAAAACTACCAAGGCCCTATAAAGAGGCCTATATACAGGCAAAATAGCGATTATACCAGGATGTCTGTGGTAATTGTCTGAGATTACAAATGACAACTTCAAATCGTTTTTTCAGTCTTCGTGATATCGGTATCTTTTTTTATCTTATCCCATTCAGGATGGCAGCGTCTGTCCTCCCGATAGGGGCTATCCGTTTTTTTGGCTTGTTGATGGGTCATGTATACAGCGCGCTGGCATATAAAAGGAAGCGCAGAATTCAGCTGCGGCTAAGGACGGCATTGGGAAACTCCACCACTAATGATGAAATCATGGAATTATCTCGCAGGTGCTTGCTCAACGCTGTTGCCTGCCATGTGGATGCCCTTATCTTGAATAGAATCGGCACTCAGGCATTACTCGCAAATGGTAAAGTCAGTGGCTTGGAACATTTTAAAAATGCTTTATTGAAAGGGAAAGGGGTCTTGCTGGTTACCGGTCATTTTACGGGCCTTAAAATCGCATGCCGCTTTTTACATGAATCGGGATATCCGCACTTTGGTATAGTCAAGAGACATGCAGATGATCCTGGAGCGAGCTGGCTCGAGAATAGATATCTCTCGCAATATTGGTCTAAAGTTATTGACCAAACAGGACGTGCGCCTGTCTTCGTTGAAGATAAAGATCTGGGCTTAAGAATCATGAAGCGACTGAGAGAAAATGGCATAGTTATTATTTCTCTTGATGTCCCGTTCTCCCAACATCTTTTGACGCGACCTTTCCTGGGGTCTGAACAGGCTTTCCCTGTCGGTTTTCTCAAGATAGTCTATGCAACCGGAGCTGCTGTTGTCCCCATGGTAGGCATCGGCAATAGCTCAGCCTTCACTATATGTTTTGAAGAAGCTGTCAATCTCCGGGAAGCTGCCCGCAAGGATGAGTTTGTTGCAAAAAATATCGATATACTTGTCAGGATTCTTGAATCGCAGATATTGAAAGATCCATCTCACTGGCTTTTGATCTAAAAAATTATTCTTGGAGGGTGCACTTGTCTATTGAAGACGTAAAAGACAGGATTGTAGAAGTAATGATCCGTGACCTTGAACTGAACTTAAATCCAGAGGAAGTCCATGGCACAAGCAGACTGGATGACTTGTTCGGTATGGATTCCATAGCCATCACCGAACTCATAATAGGCATTGAGAAGGAATTTACCATAAAGATTCCCGCAGAGGACCTTTCTGTAGAGATATTCCTGGATTTAGGGACACTGACTGAATATGTGAAGAAACGACTGCATGACGAAACGACCATGTATAGAGAGGGACAGGATAAAACACAATGCTGAAAGATGTTTTAGGTGCCCTGGCAGTTGCGCATCCCCTGAAACAGGCGATCAGGTGTGGGGATTTACTGCTTACCTATGAAGAGCTGTTTATTATGAAGGAGAGGGTCAAGAAATATCTTGCCGAGGAATTACGCATACAAAATGGCGACAAAATAGTATTGTATCTTCCTAACTGT
>JALHSV010000406.1 GCA_022865525.1 Thermodesulfovibrionales bacterium | reverse complement strand
GCAGCAAACAGGGCGGCAGCGCCTTTTCAGGCATGGACCGGGGCGGCAGCGCGACGCGTGATTCCAGCAATCGCGGCGCTTCGAGCAGACAGAGCATGTCATCCGGGCGTGGTGGTGGCAGCAGTTTTAGCGGCGGCAGCGGTGGTGGTGGAAGCAGAGGTGGTGGCGGCGGCGGTCGTGGTGGTGGTGGCGGCGGTGGAGGCAGGAGATAGACATGATAATATACCGGACATCAATTCCAGAACATTCAAGGGAGAAAAAAATAATGCTTCCAGAAATGAACAATAAAGAGCGCTCTGCTCACTATCTGCTTCTGACTTTTGCAGCGGCTGTTATGGTCATGATCGTGACGATTGCCGGGATGACGGCAGATGCAGCGACCAAGCAGAAGGGGTTTGCTTCTGCCGAAGAGGCGGTGAAAGCTTTTATTGCAGCAATAAAAGCGGATGACAACAAAGAGGTGCTGGCGATCTTCGGTTCAGAGTCAAAAGAGGTGATATCTTCGGGCGACCCTGTCGGGGACAAACAGAGGCGAGCGAAGTTTATTAAGGATTATGACCAAAAGAACGCTCTGGCTAAAGATGGTGACAAGATGGTCCTCAGCGTTGGGGAGAGGGATTGGCCCTTTCCTATTCCTCTGGTGAAAAAAGGAGACCAGTGGGTTTTTGACACCAAAGCAGGGAAAGAGGAGATCCTGAACCGTCGCATTGGAGAGAACGAGTTGGATACGATCCAGACCATGCTTGCCATCGTAGATGCCCAGCGCGAATACGCGATGAAGGACCTTGACGGTGATGGAATACTCGAGTACGCAGAGAAATTCCGGAGCGACGCTGGCAAAAAGAATGGCCTCCACTGGGAGGCGAAAGAGGGCGAGGAGCCGAGTCCGATAGGCGAACTCGTGGCAGGTGCACGGACCGAGGGCTATATCAAGGCTGGAACGAAGGACAATCCTTCGCCCTTTCACGGGTACTACTTCCGGATGCTGAAAGAGCAGGGGAAATATGCCCCCGGAGGGGCCTTTGATTATGTGGTAAAGGGAAATCAGATCGGCGGCTTTGCCGTGGTTGCCTACCCGGCGAAGTTCGGTAACTCAGGCGTTATGACCTTTGTCGTAAACCATGACGGCGTGGTCTATCAAAAAGACCTTGGAAAAAATACCGAAAAGATCGCAAAGGCTATGACAAAGTATGACCCTGACAAGACATGGGGAAAGGCACAGTAGTATTGCATATTTTTTAAGTTATTCATCAATTTGAATAAAGTAGAATCGCATCCAGACTCAGGTTCAGGTTGAGACGTTTCTCGGCGGATTCGCTGGGGAGAACCCGGCAGCTTTTGCTGCTCCTATGCCTGCCTAAAAGATATAAAACAGCATCTTCGGGTTGCCCGTAGATGCTGTTTTATCCATTTGAAAAACAATTCCACCAGGGTCGTCCCAAACTATTAACTCGGCAACATAATATCGCAAGCCGTCATCCTCGCTTGTCGGGGATCGGACGGCGCAACAAATTGAATTCAAAGAAAGATTCCGGACAAGCCGGAATGACAGAATTAGGGTATTGAATTGCCGGGTTCATAAGTTAAGAAAAATGAAATCCTTGTGCTATCATTAATTCGTGATAAGCAAAGATAGTCTGTTCGAAAACACGATACGAAAAGACAGATATAATTCTATCATCTTTGATAAGGGGCGAAGCAAAGAATTATACCTCGTTGGTGGATATCTCAGAGATCTTCTCAGAGGCATTGATTCACATGACCGGGATT
>JALHSV010000405.1 GCA_022865525.1 Thermodesulfovibrionales bacterium | reverse complement strand
CTTTATAATTCATAATGAACTTTATTCAGCTATTAACCCAACAACAAAATATCGCAAGCCGTCATCCTCGCTTGTCGGGGATCGGACGGCGTAACAAATTGAATTTAAAGAAAGATTCCGGACAAGCCGGAATGACAGAATTAGGGTATTTAATTGCCGGGTTAATAAAATAAGATTTGACAAATAGGAATAACTACTATATAGTTTAAATTATGGAAGCACAATCAGAAAAAATGACATGATGGATATCTTTTATAAGCGATCCAAAGAACACGGCCTTAAAATCACACCACAACGTACTGCTATTTATCAGGAACTGCTCAAGGCAAAAGATCATCCTTCTGCGGATATAATTTATAAGAGAATTGCAAAAAAGATACCGAATATATCATTCGACACGGTAAACAGAACTCTCTTGACATTCTCTAAAATTGGAATTACCAGTATTGTTGAGGGCTATGGCCAACCGAAACGATATGATCCTGACATGAATACCCATCATCATTTCAGATGTATTCAATGTAACAGCATCATAGACTTTCACAACAAACATTATGACGACATAGCCGTTCCTGAAGAGATCAATAAACAGTTTACAGTGATAAACAAGAAGGTAGTTCTTGAAGGTCTTTGCAATATGTGTAGAAGACGTTGATATTTTTTTTAAACTCAAACAGATAAGGAGGTAGTTATGGCAGAAAAGAAGAAACTCACCAGCAATGCCGGCGCTCCCGTCGTCGATAACCAGAACATTATGACCGCGGGACCGCGCGGCCCGGCACTCCTGCAGGACGTCTGGTTCCTTGAGAAACTGGCCCACTTTGACCGGGAAGTGATCCCCGAGCGCCGCATGCACGCGAAAGGTTCAGGAGCCTATGGCATCTTTACCGTCACCCATGACATAACCCGATATACAAAGGCCAAAATATTTTCTCAAGTGGGCAAGAAGACGGATCTCTTTGTTCGCTTCTCTACCGTAGCCGGCGAGCGCGGTGCTGCAGACGCCGAGCGAGATATCAGAGGTTTTGCTATGAAGTTCTATACAGAGGAAGGGAATTGGGATCTCGTGGGCAACAACACGCCGGTATTTTTCCTTCGCGATCCCCTCAAGTTCCCCGATCTTAACCACGCTGTCAAGCGGGACCCCCGCACCAATCTGCGAAGCGCCCGCAACAACTGGGACTTCTGGACCTCGCTGCCAGAGGCACTGCACCAGGTCACCATTGTTATGAGTGATCGAGGCATTCCTGCTTCCTACCGTCATATGCACGGGTTTGGCAGCCATACATTCAGCCTCATCAACGCAAAAAACGAGCGGTACTGGGTCAAGTTTCACTTCAAAACGCAGCAGGGTATAAAAAATCTTACCGATGAAGAGGCTGCGAAGGCGATCGGTATGTGCAGGGAGAGCCACCAGCGTGACCTGTATGATAGCATTGAAAAGGGAGACTTTCCCCGCTGGACTATGTTTATCCAGATTATGCCGGAGAAGGATGCGGCTAAATGTCCGTACAATCCCTTCGACCTCACTAAGGTCTGGTTCCACAAGGACTATCCCCTCATCGAGGTAGGTGTCTTCGAACTGAACCGGAACCCTGAAAACTATTTTGCCGAGGTCGAGCAGTCAGCCTTTAATCCTGCAAACGTTGTTCCCGGCATTGGCTTTTCACCCGACAAGATGCTGCAGGGGCGTCTGTTTTCCTATGGAGATGCCCAGCGCTACCGGCTCGGCGTGAACCACCACCTGATCCCTGTGAATGCCTCCCGTTGCCCGTTTCACAGCTACCACCGTGACGGTGCAATGCGGGTTGACGGCAACTATGGCAGTACACTCGGTTACGAACCCAACAGCTACGGCGAGTGGCAACAGCAGCCGGAATTTGCCGAGCCTCCGCTCAGCCTGGAAGGTGCCGCTGACCACTGGGATCACCGCAAGGACGAAGATTATTACGCCCAGCCAGGCCTGCTTTTCCGCCTGATGAGTGCTGACCAGCAGAAGGTTCTTTTTGCCAACACCGCCCGTGCTATTGGTGGTGCGCCAAGGGAAATTCAGATCCGTCACATTGGCAACTGTCTGAAGGCCGATCCCGCTTATGGCAAGGGGGTCGCGGACGCACTTGAAATCCCGCTGAGCGAAATACCCAAATAGGCATAGAACAAGGGTCAGAGATTTCGGAAGGAACGTGCCGGAGCAACTGTACAGGAGGCACATGCATAGAGGTACTGATTATCATGACATGGAACCGGTGGGCTCCACCGGTTCCCCCATTCAGGCAGTGCATAATACGTTGAATCAACTTCTACGGTTGCATAATACCTGCGCCTTCCCTCTGCTGTTCTCACATCACCGGGATAGAACTCACCGCTCTGAATGAGGGTTTTCTCTGTCCATGAACAAGTGCCGATACGTATCATATTTGATAAAATCTCAGTGCAAAAAGGTTCAGTACTCCTCCTGCACCGCATTTTTACAGACGACATCAGTGAAATTTTACAACGGATATGAAGAAATATCTATCGGCAAAAAACCTTTTTTGATCTTTCGACTTCGATATAATTGCTGAAATACAGGATTTTAGCTATGATAAGGCTATGCAGTACCTTATGAGCCTCATACTATTCCTCACCTTTTGCTTTCCTGTATATGGAGAAGACCTGGATGGCAAGGCATACTTCCAAAAAGGCAGGAACGAATTCAACAACGGCAGATATGAAGATGCCATTGTTAGTCTAACGAGTGCAGGGAAGGAATTCCCCATACTCGGGGATTATGCCCTTTTATGGCTATCCGATGCCTACCATGAAACCGGAAACCAGAAGGAGTCACTGGAGACCATACGAACTCTCCTGAAACAGTATCCTCATTCACCGCTTGTAAAGAAATCCCGGACAAGAGAGATAAAAGAGGCTTCGGAGGTTTCCGAAG
>JALHSV010000404.1 GCA_022865525.1 Thermodesulfovibrionales bacterium | reverse complement strand
CTGGTGGCACTCTCAAATGATCCGAAGCATCTCGGCGCACGCATAGGCTTCATGGGAATACTGCATACCTGGGGACAAAATCTCATGGGCCATCCTCATATCCATTGTGTTGTCACCGGTGGCGGATTGTCTCCTTACGAAGATCACTGGGTCTCTTGCCGAAAAGGATTCTTCATTCCTGTAAAGGTTCTGTCGGCGTTGTTCAGAGGCAAGTTTCTTGATTACCTCAAGAGAAGTTACAAATCAGAGGAACTCATCTTCCCCGGCATTATTGGACATCTCCGGGAACCACATGTATTCGAAGGATTTAGGAGACAGTTCTATCATAAGAAGTGGGTTGTCTATTGCAAACCTCCCTTTAACGGCATCGAAGGAGTCCTTCAATACTTAAGCAGATATACCCACAGAATAGCTATCAGCAATCACCGGATTCTCAAACTCGAGGATGGCAAGGTATCCTTCCTCTGGCGTGATTACTCCGATGGTGATAAAGAAAAGATCATGACGCTGGATGCCGATGAGTTTATCAGAAGGTTCCTTCTCCACGTGTTGCCCGATAGGTTTGTAAAAATACGCCATTATGGGCTGTTGGCTAATAGAAGACGGAAGGACAATATCGCTTTATGCCGTGAACTCCTCGGCAGCTGCAAGACTGAAACAAAAGGCAAAGATACGCCGTTGACCTGGCAGGAGCATTTGTTGAAGATCTCAGGGGTTGATGTTACCAAATGCCCCGTTTGTAAAAAAGGCACCATGGTCAGGGTAGAGGTTCTGCATCCATTGAGATGCAACGGCCCACCGAGGGTACTCAGATGAATGCCATGCGTAATATAACAATCATATATCCAGCTCTATGCGAAAAAATCATAACTTTCCGCCTTACCTTCCTATTGCCTGAAATCCTGTCTTTGCGTTTCTTTGAACCACAACAGATACGTTTAGGGTTGATTGCCTTGATTCAGATCTCCGTTTCCCTTCAGAAAGTGTCACCATACCATCAAAACCATATCCAGTCCAGATGGAAAAGACAGAGAAGGTGGATTGAATCGCCATAGGGTGCGTAGCGGCTTAGTCCTTCACACTTCAATCTGTAATTGCAACAATACGGGGATTCTCTTTCATCTTGTCTCTACAGCAACTTCAGATTGAAGCTTAACCGAACGTCTCGGGTAGACATTTTTCCGTGCTTATTTGTTATGAGAAGAAATAACCATAGTCGCCTGACAATACAAAAATACGCACTCCTGTGAGGAGCAATCAGATCAGAGACAAAGGGAAAAAAGCAAGGTCTTGTCCTGCTCGAAATTTACTGAACAATTATTTTGAGTTTAAAGGTAAAGTTTATTATTTGGTGCCGAAAAGATGATTCACCCAGTTTAATTTCTCGATACATTTGATAAAAGCGCGAATGAAGAGTTCTGCTCATTCAAATAATAAAAGGCTCAATACTAAGGGTCTCCGTTTCGTGGTGCACGAGCATCATGCTTCACACCTGCATTTTGACTTCAGACTTGAAATGTCTGGAGTTCTCAAATCATGGGCTTTACCCAAGGGCCCCTCACTTGATCCACGGCAAAAACGCCTGGCTGTCGCAGTAGAGGATCACGATCTCAGCTTCATAGACTTTCAAGGGCATATCCCTGATGGCCAATACGGAGCAGGTGATCTCGTAATGTGGGACAGTGGCACATATGAGAGTGAAGGCGACCATAGAGTACAACTCGAAAAAGGCAAGTTAAGCTTCACGCTTGACGGCAAAAAGCTGCGGGGGAAATTCACGCTGATCAGGTTGTCAAATAATATTCGGAACTGGCTCCTGATAAAGAGCCATGACGAATTTG
>JALHSV010000403.1 GCA_022865525.1 Thermodesulfovibrionales bacterium | reverse complement strand
GAAAGGAATCGTAAATTACACAATCCTCATACATCCACAGTCGAACATTGCATGTCCGGTGACGCAACACCTTCAAAAGGGCACGGTAATCGTTTTCAATGCAGGCATTGTGCGCATTACGGTAACCTTTACAGCAGCGCATTCTCCGACGCCAAATTTGCAAAAGTCTACGATCATGCTCTAGCTTGTACTCAATTCCATTCATGTCGTCATCGATTCTGCAATCGTATGGATTGTACTTCTCAATAATAGACTTAAACTGCTTGTAATCGCGTGGTGATTTTTCCAACGCTGCCAATGCCACACGATTGTTGTATTCCATGGTACTGCTTGTCATACTTTTAAACTAAAACTGACAAAACTGCTCGTTTTTAATCGATCGCAAAGCTTCTCTTTGTCTGTGCATTATTTTTTAATACCTTCTGTCGGAAACGTCACGACATCGCCTTATCGACATATAATCCGCGTCTTATCAATTTCCTGTCTTATCGGCATATTTATACGCCGTGTCTTATCAATTTCCTGTCTTATCTGCACATTTGTGTTTTTTCTTATCAATTTCCTGTCTTATCTGCATATTTATAAGCCGTGTCTTATCGGCAATGTGGAATATATAAAAACCAACGCCGAGCGCCACCAGAGTATCAGTTTCAAATGTTATACTCAGCTTGCTGTACCTTGGCTCAAAGCCGGACGATAGCAGACAATTTTCCGTTATTCATCGCTGAAGCTGCCAAGCTTGGAAATATAACCAGCGTAACTGTGAGGGGCGACCTAGTTGACTCGTGCGCAATTTCAAAAGATGACTGTGTCCAAGTTGAAGCTTCAAAAATTCAAAAACAGCCATTTAAACGGGGCAGGCTGGTAGTTGACGGGATTGTCGTTTCGGCTATAGTTGATTGCATTCCACTCAGTTCAAGAGAAAAATTGCACATTTTGGAGTGTCGTGGCAATATTACAACAGAAAACATCCGACAATTTGTTGATTGTCCATACTTAACGTCGGTCATGTTTCAACTGGACGTCGACGAATGGGATTTTGTAGATGGATGTGTGTTTAAACCCAACGGTAGCGTTCGCCGCGTCACAATTGTCGTTGAAGAGGAGGATTTTTTGACCCAATCTCTCTCGATTGTCAAACAAACATTCCCAAACGCTATCGTTTCTACCACAAGCATGTACGCTATGATATCACGTGGCAACCTGTTCCCTGCTAGAGTCATTCACTCGCCCCAGCTCACACAATATGTACAAGGTTTGATGTTAGACGCACCACGCCCGCAATTTATTGCCTTGTTTAAAAAAGCAGCCCGGCTTGACGGCACCAGCATAGCGACATATCAATCAATACGTGGTACACAAATATTAACACTGGACGAGTATATGCCATTAGCTTTTGATGCACCCGAGACATCAGATGCGATTAATAATGTTTGGCTTGGCGATAAACGCATTGCTGCTCGCTTTGTGGGCACGCCAACACTCACCAATGTACTAAAGTTGGAGCTATGTGAACATTCAATCAACACTTGGGCCTTTCCTGGAATTGGGTCGGCACAGGCTGACGTCATAACCTTAGCAGCTAGGGTTATCATGCCAAATTGCTTCGAACATCTTGTTTATGTGGAATTTTTACATTTTGACATCGTTCGTCTTAGAATGCTAGGCTCGATGCCTAATCTTGCTCGTATTGTTATTGGGTCGACTTCAAATATACCCGTCGCCAACTTTAATTGCCGTTTCCCCAACGTTAGACGCGTCGAAATGCCAAAAATGACTAACAATGCCATCTTTTTGTCTCAATTTCCAAATGTGGAGCTTGTCGACTATCGGGCCGTGTACAAGAAAGACCGGTTTCGTCACATGTATTTTGAATTTTATTCTACAAATTCCCTAAAATTGTTAAAAATGTTTATCATTCTTAGCCATGATCCCAAATTTACTAAAAAAATGCAAAATAAAGTTGATAATTTTAAATTATAAACGACGTGGAACACAACACGCCTTTCCATTTCAAACCAAATCGGCTTTTGTTGCCAGACATATGTCTAATAAACCCACAGTCGGCCCGTGTTTTCCTATTATACTGAAGTTACAACCGATGCGATTGCCAAATAAACCAAAAACAATGACTCAACTCATATTGATCAAAAAACACGAAATAGCAAAACTGAGAAACGGCGAAACACACAACTTGCCCAATTTCTCGAAGTATGAAGATAAACCCCGAATATTTTACCGTTCTTTT
>JALHSV010000402.1 GCA_022865525.1 Thermodesulfovibrionales bacterium | reverse complement strand
TTTCGTATCTGTCCTTCGAAATAGTATCGAGCTTGTAGAGATTCTCTGCCCGTCTGGCATCTTTCTCTGCCTGCTGAACATTTGCTTCCTGGAGTTCAAAATTGGCCTTTGCTGTCTCTATCGAAGCATTCAATTCAGCCATCTGCATTTTTGCTACCTGTATGCGTGCTTCCACCTCTGCAAGTTTTGATTTTTCTGCATGCACTCCTGATGAAGCTTCACTCACCTTCACATCATAATCCGCAGGGTCTATCTCGATGAGCAGGTCACCCTTCTCCACCTGCTGGTTGTCCTGCACATAAATGCTGTTTATATTCCCCTTAATCCGGGCAGCAATCGTGTGGATGCGTCCATCAATAAATGCGTCATCGGTCGTGATATGAGTTGCCTTATATCTGAGATAGAAAAAAAGAATCACAGCACCGACGAGAATCGTCGACGCCATGATGATGATACCGATCTTATTCCTTTTGGTATTGTTCGGTTTTATCTCGTCTGTCTTCGTCTGTTCCACTGGGTCCTCTCCTGAGTTTTATATAATAATACAATCATCATGCTAATACTGAAGGAAAAAGTTTACTCATACCGTAAAGCTTCTATGGGGTCAAGGAGAGATGCTTTATAGGCTGGATAAAATCCGAAGAATATTCCCACCAGTCCCGAAAAACCGAAGGCAAGCAGAATTGAGAAAGGCGATACAATTGTAGTCCAACCGGCAAACATCGATATTAATTTTGAACTGGAAATACCCGCAATAATTCCGGCTATTCCACCGATCAATGACAGAGTCATTGCCTCGATTATGAACTGCAACCTGATATCCCAGGTCTTCGCTCCAATTGCCATTCTAATCCCGATCTCTCTTGTCCTCTCGGTAACCGATACGAGCATAATATTCATGATCCCTATCCCACCAACAAGGAGAGAAACAGAAGCTATTGAACCAAGTAAAAGTCCCATGACATTTGCAGACTGCTCCGCAGTCTGCATAGCCTGAGTAAGGTTCCTTACCGTGAAGTCATTTTCCTGTTTTTGTCCGATATGGTGTCTTTGCCTGAGCAGTTCTATGATTTGTTTCTCTGCAGATGCCAGGTCTCCTGTACTTCTTGCCTTGACCATAATAGTTCTCACCATGCCGGGGAAAGCTGTCCCGAAGAGCTTCTTCTGGGCTGTGGTTACAGGGACATGAATTGCGTCATCCTGATCCTGGCCTTGGGGTGACTGCCCTTTGACAGAGAGAACACCGATGACAGTGAAGGGGACTTTTTTTATTCTTACGACTTTCCCTATTGGATCGTCATCTCCGAATAGATTATCAACAACGGTTTTCCCGATCAGACAGACTTTCGTAGCATTTCTCACATCTTGCTGGGTGAATGATCTTCCTGAATCAAGAGGCCATTCCCGCACTGTCAGCATGCCCGGAGTCGTTCCTATCACACCGGTAGCCCAGTTCTGAGATCCATGGACAACCTGTGCCACACCGTTTAGTATAGGTGCAACTTCTGAGACCGCAGGACATTCTTTCTGAATCGCCTCCGCATCATTCAAGGTCAGCGTCGGCTGTGTACCAGAACCCATCCGGACCCCGCCGGCTGTCGTTGCCCCCGGGAGAACCATAATAAGATTACTCCCCATACTCGATATCTGACTTGCTATCTTTTCACGTGCTCCTGCTCCGACAGCAATCATAGCGATGACCGCCCCGACACCGATGATAATCCCGAGCATGGTGAGCGCAGAGCGCATTTTATTTCTTTTGAGAGCCTTGAACGAGATTCTTACAGTTGTTGGGATATCAATCATGACCTGCCACTCTGTTCATCACTGATGATACGGCCGTCAAGAAATCTGATAATTCTCCGGCTATACGCAGCGATATCCTGCTCATGAGTTACCAGTATTATGGTGATATGGGATTCTGTGTTCAGTCTGGTAAAGAGTTCCATCACCTCGGCGCTCGTCTTTGTATCCAGGTTTCCCGTCGGCTCATCCGCAAGAATAATCGTCGCGTTATTGACGAGAGCCCTCGCGATGGCAACCCTCTGCTGTTGTCCGCCGGAAAGCTGCCCGGGATGAGAATCTTCCCGTCCCGACAATCCCACATTTTTCAGCGCTTCTGCTGCGCGTCCCCTGCGGTCTCTTGACGGAAGTCCGTTGTAAAGCATCGGCAATTCGACATTTTCGAGGGCTGATGTCCGCGGCAGCAGGTTGAATCCCTGGAATACAAATCCTATCTTTTTATTTCTTATCTGCGCCCGTTCGTCCCTGTCGAAATTTCCGACATCATTTCCTTCCAGGAAATACTGACCGCTTGAAGGCGTATCAAGGCATCCGAGAATGTTCATGAACGTGGATTTGCCTGAGCCTGAAGGGCCCATGACTGCAACAAATTCTCCTGCCTCTATGCTTGCAGAAACATTCATGAGGGCATTCAACTCGACACTGCCGGTTCTGTATATTTTGCTGATCTCTCTGGTTTCTATAAGCGTCATATCAGAAAAATCTCGGTCCCGGAGGAGCCGCCTGCTTCTTTTGATCCTTCAGAATCGACTCAAGGATTACCTCCTGCCCCTCCTGGAGAGTATCCGAAGTGATTTCGGTATAACTGCCGTCGCTGATCCCGGCAGAAATATTGATGCGCTTTGGTCTCCCCTGTTGCAGGATCCAAAGTCCCGAACCTCCGGCTACTTTTTTCTCTGTGGTCTTTTTTTCTTTTTCGTCAATTTTGAACCTCAGAGCAGCGTTTGGCACCTTCAGAACATTTTTTTGGGTCGAAATAATAATCGACACATTCGCAGTCATCCCGGGTTTGAGTTTAAGATCAGAATTATCAACCTGAATAACCACATCATAGGTAACAACATTTTGTACCGTTATCGGGGAGTTCCTGATTTGCCACACCTTTCCCTTGAAAATGAGTTCGGGAAAGGCATCCACCGTAAACTCAACGTCCTGTCCGACATTCACCTTACCTATATCCGCTTCGTCCACGCTCGTATCAATCTGCATTTTTGTCAGATCCTGTGCGATAGTAAATAACGTCGGCGTCTGAAAACTTGCAGCAACAGTCTGTCCCACATCCACATTCCTCGATATCACAACCCCGTCTACAGGAGATATAATCTTTGTGTACCGG
Organism: Thermodesulfovibrionales bacterium; assembly: GCA_022865525.1. Classification (GTDB taxonomy): domain Bacteria; phylum Nitrospirota; class Thermodesulfovibrionia; order Thermodesulfovibrionales; family SM23-35; genus JALHSV01. The sequence goes on along the minus strand of JALHSV010000402.1, from coordinate 971 downwards.
AGGTTTGTCTCTACAAGCTTCAAGGCTGCCTCTGTCTGTGCTATCTGAGCTTTTGCTGCGTTTACCGAAGCCTTTGCAGTTTCATAGTTTGTCTCTGCCGAATCAAGTTCACTTCTTGCGATAAGGTTTTCTGAGAACAGTTTACTATTCCGGTCCCTCGTCCTCTGTGCATCAATACGTGTTGCCTCGGCTTTCTCCAGATTTGCTTTGGCTGAAAGGAGATTTGCCTTTGCCTGCTCTACCTGCGCCTCAAAAGAAGCAGGGTCTATCCCGGCTATCAACTGGCCTTTCTTTACGGGTGAATTGAAATCAACATAAATATTCTTGATCGTCCCCGATACCTGGGTGCCGACAAGAACTGTTGTTACAGGATTTACCGTACCCGTAGCAGTAACCGACATTACAATGTCACCTTTGGTGACTCTTTCGGTTCTGAACTGCGGTTCATTCCCCTTTCCCCTGAAAAAAAAGAATACTGAAACAGCAATGACAACAACAATTACGCTGCCGATCAATAGTTTTTTCATCGTAGACCCATAGCTTTTTCTAAACTGGCCTGAGCGACCTTGTCAACATAAAGGGCCTGAATATATGAAGTTCTTCCATTCGCCAGCCCCACCTCTGCATCAGTCACCTCTATGGGATTTCCGACCCCTGCCGCGTATCTGCCGTTTGCAATTTCCAGATTTTCCTGAGCCTGCTCTACGCGGAGTTTTGCGGTAGGAATCGCTTCTTCTGCTGCCCTAAGCGTCAAGTATGCCTCTTGTACTTCAAGGAAGATCGTCTGCTTCAGTAACTCTTCGTTTGCCTTGATGACATTCAGATTCGCCTTTGCTTCTTCCACCTGGTATTTCGTCAGAAAACCGCTGAACAGGGGGATTGAAAGCGTCGCCCCTGCATTCCATCCGTGGTCGAGGGGGAATTCTTCCCCTGACCAATTATAGCCTGCGTTTCCGTTCAGGACAGGATAG
>JALHSV010000046.1 GCA_022865525.1 Thermodesulfovibrionales bacterium | reverse complement strand
GAGAGATTATGAAATATACCATGTCAACACCGGGACTGGTAATCAACGGCAAACTGAAGCATGCCGGAAAACCTTTGCCGTCTCTTGACAAGGTGAAAGAATTGATAAGAGCTGAGGTGTAACCATGCAAGACCTCTTAAATGTCTTTAAAGCGCTTTCTGAGGAAACGAGGCTGAGAATCGTTAAACTCCTTGAACATGGAGAACTCTGCGTGTGCGACATCGTGGCAGCCCTGGACATGATACAGCCAAAGGTATCCTTTCATCTTGCTGTTCTGAAAGATGCCGCTCTTCTTAAAGACAGGAAACAGGGCAAATGGACTCATTACAGTATTGCTGATACTGATATGTTCAGAAGGTTTTTGCTGCTGTCAACTCTGGAGAGGATTTCCGCTGAAACGGTATCTGAGGATATTAGGAGACTAAAGGATTTCCTGAAGGTTAAACATCAAAAATCAACCGTAGTTTCCCTGCCCAACAAAACTGCTTGCTGTGGAAGGTAACGAATATGGCTGAATTAGTGAAAAGGCTCTCGTTTCTTGACAGATTTCTTACCCTATGGATATTCATGGCAATGTTTATAGGGGTTGGTACAGGATATCTCTATCCTCAAATCACCGATTTCTGGAATATCTTCCAGGTCGGAACGACCAATATCCCGATAGCCATCGGGTTAATCCTCATGATGTATCCGCCCCTTGCAAAAGTTAAGTATGAACAGCTTGGAGAGGTCTTCAGGAATGTAAAAGTGCTGAGCCTTTCTCTGGTGCAAAACTGGATCGTGGGACCTATTTTGATGTTTCTTCTTGCCGTTGTTTTTCTTGGAAATTATCCTGAGTACATGATGGGATTAATAATGATTGGACTTGCACGCTGTATCGCCATGGTTATTGTATGGAATGATCTTGCATGCGGCGACAGAGAATACGCGGCCGGACTCGTTGCTTTCAATTCGATATTTCAGGTGCTTTTCTTTTCCCTGTATGCCTATGTCTTTATAACGGTGCTCCTTCCTTTGTTTGGATTAAAAGGCGCTGTTGTGAACATTACCATTGCGCAGATTGCAAAGAGCGTATTCATATATTTGGGAATCCCGTTCATAGCCGGGATAATAACCCGCTTCAGCCTGATAAAATTAAAAGGGAACACGTGGTATGAAGAAGCGTTCATCCCAAAAATCAGTCCCGTTACTCTGATTGCTTTGCTTTTTACCATAATTGTAATGTTTTCTTTAAAAGGGCAATATATCGTTCGACTGCCATTTGATGTGATAAGGGTGGCAATCCCGCTTTTCATCTACTTTTTGCTGATGTTTCTCGTTTCCTTCTATATGGGAAGAAAACTTAACGCCGGATATGAAAAAACCGCCACACTTTCGTTCACCGCTGCAAGCAATAATTTTGAACTCGCAATTGCAGTAGCCGTATCCGTGTTTGGCATTAATTCCGGCCAGGCCTTTGCTGCTGTAATCGGTCCGCTGGTGGAAGTGCCGGTTTTGATCGGTCTGGTAAATGTGGCGCTTTATTTTAAGCGGAAATACTTTGCTGCTGAGTATTGCCAGATTAAAGGGACTAAGCCGTTATAATCGGTGCAATAGTTGAATAAACATTAAGGAGGTCATAATTGAATATCAGAAAATTGATAAAAACTCTGCTCTTTATTTTTGTAGTGGTGAGTT
>JALHSV010000401.1 GCA_022865525.1 Thermodesulfovibrionales bacterium | reverse complement strand
GTTACAGATCGCAAACATGGGAGAGGACGTGCTTGCTGTGCTCGGTTCTATTGATGTTGTGGAATGGCGGGAAGTCATGTCAGAGCAATGGGGCAAGAAACTCGACATCGCCATCATAGAAGGGAGCATTACTGATCCGCACGCGGTCAAGCGGATAGAAAGGATCAGGAAAAGAGCAAAAGTGCTGATAGCCTACGGTTCCTGTGCAACGATCGGTGGAGTCAACGGGATGAAGAACAACTACGTCCTTGACGACATCAGGAAATATGTGTACGGAGAAAGCTACAAAAACTTCCCGACAGAGACAACCAAAGCCGTTCACCAGGTAGTCAGGGTAGACTATTTTATCCACGGCTGTCCTATATATATCCCGGAATTTATTACTGTTTTAAAGGCTGCTCTGCAGGGCATTCCGTACTATGTACCTGATTACCCTGTCTGTGTTGAATGCAAACTGAATGAAAACGTCTGCATGTATGACAGAAAAGTCACCTGTCTCGGTCCTGTGACAAAGGCCGGATGCAATTCGTGGTGCATAAACCATGGCAATATTTGCTACGGATGCCGCGGCATGGTGAGCAACCCGAATGAAAAAGGTGCTCAGGATGTAATAGCACGGTACAAGATTCCCATGGACCTTATTCTGAATAAAATGAACATGTATAACAAATGCAGGGAGCTTGGGTAAAATGAAAAAAAAGAACATCGATATAAATGTTGAATACCTGACACGGGTTGAAGGGCACGGAAACATTGTCATCAATGTAAAAGAAGGCAAACTTGATACCTGCCGTTTGGACATTGTCGAGTCGCCCCGGTTTTTTGAAGGGATGCTCCGGGGCAGGTCGATCTTTGAGGCCCAGCACATAACAAGCAGGATCTGCGGCATCTGTGCATGCGGTCATACGCTCGCTTCGATCCAGGCAGCAGAAGATGCGCTCGGCATCACTCCGACAGAACAGACGATCAAACTGAGGAAGCTCCTCCTCCATCTCGAAATTCTCGACAGTCATATCCTGCACATATACCTGCTGGTAGCACCGGACCTGTTCGGTGTCAAGAGTTTTGTTCCCCTTATCAGCAGTAATAGTGACGTCGTGCGCAGGGCCCTACGGATGAAAAAGATCTGCAATGATATCTGCGATATCCTTGTCGGCCGTCATGTGCATCCCATATCCGCGATTGTTGGAGGATTTACAAAGCTCCCTCGGCCGAAAGATTTGGATGCCATGCTCGATCTCCTCACAGGGATGCGGCATGACATGGATGCAACCGCAGCATTGAATCCATATCTGATATTCCCAGATTTTGAACGGGATACAGAATATGTGGCCCTTGTGAGCGATGACAGGGAGTACCCCTTGCTCATGGGAGACGTTGGTTCAACCGATGGGGTGAGGGCGAATAAAAAAGATTATAAAAAAATCTCGAACGAGTTTGTTGTTCCCCACTCGTCGGCAAAACATACAAAACTCAGCAGGGAATCCTATGCTGTAGGCGCTCTTGCACGCTTCAATCTGAACGCTGACAAACTCCACCCGATGGCCAAGGAAGTTGCCAATGAAATAGGATTGGCGCCTAAATGTATCAATCCATATATGAACACGGCTGCACAATTGATAGAATGCGTACACTGCCTGGAAGATTCCATAGCAATCGTGGAAGACCTGAAAAACAACCCCATCAATTATGACGAAGAGATCGTTGTCGGACTGAACGAGCAGCGCAGGATTCCTGTCCGGGCAGGCAACGGCGTTGGGGCAGTCGAAGTGCCGAGAGGTATTCTCTTCCACAACTACCAGACCGATGAAAACGGGATCATCACACATGCCGACTGCGTTATACCTACAAACCAGAATACCGGGAATATCGAATACGATATGATGAAATTGGTTCCGGAGATTCTTGACAGGAAGGAAGAGGAAATAACCCTTGCTGTCGAGATGCTGGTCAGGTCCTATGACCCGTGCATCTCGTGTTCCACGCATCTTATCAATATCAAGCTTGTGAGATAGATAACGGAAAATCTCCCCTAATCAATCTCAGAGCCTTTTCGTGGAGCCTTGCATTCCCTGAAACAAGCAGAGATGTAGATTTTTTCAGGCTGAGTTCAATGTTGTCGATAGGATTTCCCTGCATGTCTGTAAAGACACCGCCAGCTTCCTGAACAAGCAGCCAGCCGCCTGCAAAATCAAAGCTCCTTGAAGGTGAAGGATTGGCAAAAACACTGATTGATCCGCTTGCAAGGTATGCGATATCAAGTGCGGTTGCCCCAAAACAGCGGGTTTTTCTCGATTCCGAGAGCAAAGGAATGATAATTGGGACGTCTTTGGCCGGGGACTGCGCTTCATATGCAGTAAGATAAAAGATATCGTCTTTTTGGGTGACAATTCTCTCCCCATTTAAGAATCCCCCCTCGCCCTTCTCTGCCCAGAACTCGTCACCGTTAATAAGGTTCAGGACATAAGAAAGATAAATATCCCCGACTGAGTTTCCCTCTGCGACGGCAATCGAGGTACAGTAAAACGGTATGCCCGAAATAGCATTCCTGCTGCCGTCAACAGGATCGATTAATACTATTGTGCCTCCACCTTTGATATCCCTGATTCCGATTTCTTCTGAGATGATCGTCAGGCCTTCTTCTGAACGTTCAAGGCCGGAGAGAATGATATCTTCTGCCATTTTATCGATAGGATACGTCTTGTCGCCCGATGCTCCGATACCAATAGCATCTTTGGAGATTTTTTTACCTGCCGGGATTTCTCTGAGAAGCCTTCTGCCGATAGATTTGAGGATTTCAATGTTCATGTGCAGATATTTTACGGGATGCATACACGGCTTGCAAGGTTCCCTCACACTTATTGATGCATTTGTTAAGAAATGCTAATCAGGCTATATCTCAAAAACCTCGCCTTTTTCAGGCACCTGTGTCTCAAACCTGAATTTTTCTTTTACCAATTCACCAAATGAAACCGCCACTTCTTCCTCACCATGCACAATGAATACTGTGGGTGAATTCTTGAAGCACGAAAGCCAATCAATAAGCTCTGCCTGATCTGCATGTGCTGAAAAACCGTTAATGGTATACACAGACGCCCTGACTGCTATCTCGTCGCCAAGTATGTTTACAAATTTTGCCCTATCAACAATCTGCCTTCCCAACGTACCTTTCCCCTGATATCCGACAAATATGATGCTGCATTCCTGCCTCCACAAATGATGCTTCAGGTGATGCTTTATCCTTCCGCCTTCACACATTCCGCTTCCGGCGATAACAATAATGCCGGATTTTATTTTGTTCAGATTTATAGACTCCTGGACACTCTGTACAAAATGCAGCTTTAAAGAATCGCTCATCCCATCCACCGAAAATCTCTTTACTGCCTCTTCATCGAATACTTCAGGGTGTGCCAGATACACTTTTGTTGCCTCTTCAGCAAGAGGGCTGTCAAGATATACATGAATATCGTGAAGTCTTTTCTCTCTCACAAGGTTGTTCAGGATATAGAGGAGGTCCTGCGTCCTGCCAACGGCGAATGACGGGATATAAATATTCCCAC
>JALHSV010000400.1 GCA_022865525.1 Thermodesulfovibrionales bacterium | reverse complement strand
TACTCGACCCCTCGAATCCTTGAACCCTGTTGTTCTCACTTTTCCGGTTCTATCCATATCTCTGACAGAAAGAGCGGAAGCTCTGCAGCGCATACCGGCCCTAACCTTACATTCCATCCAGTTAACCGTTCGATATCTCCCTTTAAAGAAGAGGCAAGCCCCGGCAGCATGAGTTCCCTGACCGTCACCTTCTCTTCAACATGGGTTGATTGTATTGATTCAGACACTCTCTGTGCAGTCAGCGTCTGGTATATCATGGACATATCAACGGTATTCCCGTCAGTATCAATAAATATGACAAAGAACGGGCATATCGTAGTCCCCAATACTGTCATAAGTACCTGTTCAGTATATTCGTTATTACCAGAGACGAGCACCAGTGAATCAGGGCTGGGGCTGTTTAATTCTATAAGTCCGGTAACCCCCGGCCTGGGATGGGTAAGGAGCGGCACATCAGGCCACAAGGTCGTGATCTTTTCGATTGCCTCGAACGCATACGCCTTGTTTCTGCTGATGAATGCACAGTCAGAGGGTTTCGTACTCCCTGCTTTGATTGCCTCGATAAAGGCCTCACAGGAGGGATATCCGCATTGCAAACAATCTATCTGACTGAGGTATCTCTGAAATGCTATCTTTTCTACATATAAATCTGCTGAGGACAAAGGCTCACCTGACCACCCCTGAATACTTGTAATATGCTGCGCAGCTTCCCTCGGTGCTGACCATGCACGCGCCGACAGGGTGCTCGGGTGTGCATGCCTTGCCGAAAAGCCGGCAGTCTGTCGGAATCTTCACACCACGCAAAACAAGACCGCACTGACATCCCTTCGGCTCAGGAGCGTCAGGAATATCGAGATTGAACACCTGGCTCACATCCCAGCGTCTCATCGAATCTTTTAATTTCAGCCCGCTCCCGGGAATGACACCAATGCCTCTCCAGTTTGCATCACAGGGTTCAAAGTACGTATTGATGAGGGACATTGCCTTCTGATTACCTTCCTTCTTCACAACCCTTGTGTACTGAATCTCGACCTCTGCTCTTCCCGATGCCTTCTGTTCGAGGAGCATCATGATTGCCTGCAGGATATCTTCTCCCTCAAATCCGGTTACGACTGAAGGTATCTTGTAATCCGTCGCCAGGAATTCATAGGGTTTTGTGCCGATGATAGTGGTTACATGCCCCGGCAAAAGGAATCCGTCTATCTTCAAATCAGGCCAGGTGAGAAGGGCTTTGAGAGCAGGAGGGACTACTTTATGCGCAGAGTAAATGTAGAAATTTTTTATTCCTGTCTTTTCTGCCTCGGAGAGGGTCCCTGCAATGGATGGCGATGTTGTCTCGAATCCGGTCGCGAAGAACACAACATTCTTGTCTTTATTATCTGCTGCAATCTGCAGGGCATCCATGGGTGAGTAGACGATCCTGATGTGAGCGCCCTCTGCCTGTGCGTGATAGAGAGACTGCTTGCTTCCCGGCACCCGCATCATATCACCAAATGTCGTAAGGAGACAGTTATCGAGCCTTGAAATAGCGATAGCAGCATCGACATCTTTTATCGGCGTCACGCAGACAGGGCATCCGGGACCGCTCAGCATTTTAATATCCTTTGGAATAACATCCCGTATGCCGAATCTGAATATTGCCACGGTGTGCGTACCGCAGACTTCCATCAGTCTGATCGGCTTGTTTATCATTTCAGTCAGCTTTTTGATTCTCTC
>JALHSV010000399.1 GCA_022865525.1 Thermodesulfovibrionales bacterium | reverse complement strand
CCTGTCTTCCCTCAGGTGGACAGTAATACCGTCCGCCCCCCCAAGCAATGCAAGGGTCGCAGCCATCACAGGATCAGGTTCGATACCCTTCCGGGCCTGCCTTATCGTTGCGACATGATCGATATTAACACCAAGAATCATTTAAAACCTCGTTAGGGTTCGAGGGTTCGAGGGTTCGAGGATTTTAGGGTCCGAGTGTAAGCTTTTGTTATAATATTTTTTACTTGACCCCTTGAATCCTTGGACCCTTGAATCCTGTCTCTTAGCATATCCTCGGCAGTTGGTCTCCGGAAAGCATCTCGACGATTCTTGTGCCGCCTATGGACGTCTTCAACAAGACCATGCCGGACGGGGAATCCTTTACCTCACCGATGATCTTGGTATCCTTTGCCACGGGGTCCTTTCTCATTGTCTTAACGAGCGCATCTGCAACCGTATGGTCAACAATCGCGATGAGTATACCTTCATTCGCGACATAGAGGGGATCGAGCCCGAGGAGCTCACAGGCGCCCTTCACACCCGGCGGGACAGGAATCAAATCCTCCTCAAGAACAATGCAGCATCCTGAATCCACGGCAATCTCCTTGAGGGTTGTTGCAAGACCGCCCCTCGTGGGGTCTCTCATGGCGTGGATCTTTTTTGTTTTTCTCAGCATTTTTTTAACGAGTTCATTCAAGGGTGCCGTATCACTCACGACAGGCGGGTTGAAACTGAGGCCGTTCCGTTCCGCAATGATCGAGATTCCATGGTTGCCTATCGGCCCGCTCAGAATGACTTTGTCTGATGGTTTAACTTTAAGGGGCGAAATATCAATCCCCTTAGGAATCATGCCGATTCCGGAAGTATTGATAAAAATACCGTCCGCCTTGCCCTTATTCACAACTTTTGTGTCGCCGCCAACGATTCTGACGCCGGCCTTCTCTGCAGCAGTCGACATCGAAAGGAGTATTTTCTTGAGATCATCGAGCGGGAATCCTTCTTCAAGAATCAGGCCTGCTGTCATATAAAGAGGAGTTGCCCCAACCATGGCAAGATCATTCACTGTTCCGTAAACAGCAAGTTCACCAATATCCCCCCCTGGAAAGAATATCGGCGAAACCACATATGAATCTGTTGTAAAAGCGATATTCCCTTTATTCAGGCCCTTGAGAACGGCAGAATCATTGAGTGTTTTAAGTTCAAATTTGGGGACAAAATGCTCCCTGATGAGCTGGTACATCAGTTTTCCGCCGCTGCCATGTCCGAGAAGAATCCGCTCCATGATGATATCCTCCGTTTCGTTTCGCTATTTTAACATACTTAAGGGTCAATCAGAAGGATTCGAGGGGCCGAGGATCCGAGGATTCAAGTGAACGAAAATTTCACAAAATACAATTACCAGTTCATACATAAAGCGTTGCACCTGTCATTCCTGCTTGTCAGGAATCCTTCTTTGCATCGGAAAGATACCGTCCAAGCCGGTATGACAAAGACAATAAGCAGGTTCTTTATAGTCGCGGTTTTTTTCACTCGGACCCTCGAATCCTTGGACCCTGTTGTTCTCACTTTTCCGGTTCTATCCATATCTCTGACAGGAAGAGCGGGAGCTCTGCAGCACATACCGGCCCTACCCTTACATTCCATCCAGTTAACCGTTCGATATCTCCCTTTAAAGAAGAGGCAAGCCCCGGCATCATGAGTTCCCTGACCGTTACCTTCTCTTCAATGCTGGTCGATTGTATTGATTCAGACACTCTCTGTGCAGTCAGCGTCTGGTATATCATGGACATGTCAACGGTATTCCCGTCAGTATCAATAAATATGACAAAGAACGGGCATATCGTAGTCCCCAATACTGTCAT
>JALHSV010000398.1 GCA_022865525.1 Thermodesulfovibrionales bacterium | reverse complement strand
TGATTTGATGGGAAACCGTATGGTAAATGTTGTTCCTTTCCCTTCTTCGCTCTCTACCGATATTGTGCCTTTATGATCCTGGATAATTTTTAACGCAAAGGTGAGGCCGAGCCCCGGGCCATAGACTTTTGAGGTAACCAAAGGGTCAAAAATATTCTTGCTTTTCTCCTTCGCGATACCTTTGCCTGTATCAGAAAATTGTAGTTCAAAATTATCGCCATTTACTCTGCTCGTAACTTTCAGCGTTTTTGTCCCGGATTCCATTGCTTCTACAGCATTTTTGATAAGGTTGCAGAAGGCCCGCTTAAGCAATTTCTTATCTGCGGTTATCAGCGGAAGACCTTCCTGCAGTTCGGTTTCGACCTGTATTGCCTTCTGCGCAAAATCCTGCTCAAATATTTTTAGTGAGTCTTTGACGACCTCATTCATGGCTGACGGTTCTTTCATGGATATCGTCATTGACTTCAGCTCGATCAGCTGTTTAATCATGCTCTCCAGTACCGCAACATCTTCGATGATATATTGCATATATTTTCTGTTCGGATCATCTTCAGGGAGCTTATTGAATACCTTGCGTGCAAAGCCTCCAACCGACGTAAGCGGATTTCTGATTTCATGTGCAACCTGCTCCATCATCTGCTCGAGGGCGCCGGATTTTTCTTCCTCGACCTTTTTCTCATGTGTTGCCTTAATGGCGAGCAAAGACCTGACCCGTGCAGAGAGTTCCTTGTAGTCAAAAGGCTTTGCCATATAATCATCTGCTCCGATATTAAGCCCTTTGACTTTATGTTCAACTTCCCCCTTTGCAGTAAGCATGAGAACCGGGATATACTTCGTCTTTTCATCCGCTTTGAGTCTCTGACAGACCTCATAGCCGTCAATTTTCGGCATCATGACATCAAGGACAATCAAATCGGGCTCGTATTCAGGCACCGTATTGAGCGCCTGTTCGCCGTTGAATGCCTCTGACGTATCGTATCCTTCGGCCCGGAACCTCTTTCTCAGCAGTTCCACAGTATCCTCAGCATCATCGACAATCAGAATCTTACTCTTCCTCTCCACCTAATATGCTCTCCCTCTTCCCACGGATAAAAGACCGTATCTGATTTGGTAACTCTCGTATATTCACCGGTTTTGATATGTATCCCTCGAACCCTGCTACAATAACTTTTTCCCGGTCTCCTTTCATGGCATGTGCAGTAAAGGCAACAATCGGGATTTCCCGGCATTCCTCCATACTCTTGAGCCTTTTCGCAACTTCATAGCCGTCTAATTTCGGGATTGATATATCCAGCAGTATCAAATCAGGCTTTTCAGAGACAGCCTTTTCTATGGCATCCTCTCCGTCCACAGCTTCAGCAATAATGTAGCCCTTGTTCTTCAGCACTTTAACCACAAGTTCGCGGTTATCCTCATTGTCCTCGACGATCAAAACCTTTCTCGGCATAATCCTTAATAACCCTCTTTACCGTTTATCGAAATTTTCTGTGCTCCCTATTATAGAGGAACAACTGTATTCACGAGTATTTCTTTTTGCAATGGGAGCGTAAAGCAAAATCTACTGCCTTCCCCATATTTACTTGTTGCCCATATTTTTCCCTTATGGAGTTCAACCATGCCCTTGGCAATACTGAGACCCAGACCGGTGCCTTCATATTGGCGCACAAGAGTAAAATCAATCTGCATAAACATTTCGAAAATCTTCCTGAGATCATCCTCTCTTATTCCTATCCCGGTATCTGCTATACATATCTCCATAAAAAGAGGCTGCACACCATGGGTTCTGTCATCATCAGAGGGATGAGCCGTGATGCTAATTCCCCCTGTGTGAGTGAACTTGACGGCATTCGATAATAAGTTTATCAAAATCTGTTTTATGTTACCTTCATCGCCATAAACCGGCGGCAGTGTCTCATCGATAGTGAGTGAGAGGCTCAGCCCTTTTTCCCTGATGAGACTTTCAAAAGACGGCATAACCGTTTCGATTAACGCCTTCAGATCGATTTCTGTTACCACCAGTTTGACTTTCGCTGATTCCAGCCTCGATACATCGAGGACATCATCGATCAGCTTCAGAAGGTGCTTGGCGCTCTGCTTCACTTTCCCCAAACTCTTCTCTTGTTCTGCGTTGACCGGGCCGTCAACGCTATCCAGCAATGCTTCGGTATAACCGATTATGGTATTCATTGGTGTACGGAGCTCATGGGACATGTTTGCAAGAAAAGCGGATTTCAGTTTATCAAGCTCCCGCAGTTCCATTTTATCCCTTTCCAATTTCTCGATAAAGTGCGCCCTCTCCGCAACAAGTCTCTCTAATGTTCTCTTGTCCTCTGTTATCTCCATATATGATTTATAAATCCTGATAAAAAAGAGGCTGACTGAACCCACAAAGAAAAGAGAAAAGGTATTGAAACTTCCGGACAACGGCTCAAAGAACTTCCAGACATCCTGGTTTCCTGTTGGTATGAGGACATGCCTTATGATATGCCCAAAAGATCGCGAAATGGAAAACATGAGCCAGGCAGTGGCTAACCAGACCATATAGTTCCAGAGAACATTCTCCTTGTCTGTTCTGTAAAGTTTAATGCTGGTATAAAGGCTCATGACCGACAGCACAATGAATATGACATTGCCGGCCATATCAGTAATAAGAATCGGCAAAAGAGGCATAATAACGCTTACAGAAGCAGTATTCTTTTCTTGTACTTCAGATACGTGCTCCCTGAGTCCCAAATAAAAGAAGAACATCGCGATATTGAGCAAAACAAAATCGAATCTGCCGAGATAATACAGATATTCCAGGCGCCCGATTTCAATATGCCTTTTGAAATACTGCCATCCTTCCGTGCCGCCTATTGTGCTGGGCATGGTGATGAATTCAGAAAGTCTTCCAACAAAAACATCCAAATCCCAGATGGTAAAAAAAATCAGGGAAATAAATAGGTACCGCCACCCTTTTTGCCTGTGCAGGCGATAATGAACAATGGACCACAGTACGACAAGCAATGCAATGAAGAGGAATATCCTTCCAAGCTGCTGGGTATAAATTGCGGGATATTCATGGGGGACATAACCCCAGGCCTCAATAGGGGAAAAAATGCAGACGAGAAAAAACGCCAGAAATTTCATGGATTCTTCATGAATCCCTGCTCATTTTCTGGATGGTATCCTTGAGTTCCTTCAAGAGATCTTCTTTGGTGAGAACAGCTTTATTGAGGATTCCATGTATTCTCCCGTTCAATTCATCTCTTTCTCTCTCTGACAAATCTTTCTGGGTGAGCACAATCAAAGGAATATCTTTTACTCCCTGCGCTGCTTGAAGATATTCGACCACATCGAAGCCTGTTTCCGGCATCGTCAGATTCAGGACAATGAGATCGGGCTTGAAATTCTCGATAGACTTAACCGCATCCTCGCTATTATAGGATGTCGTTACCTGATATTCAGCCTCCTCAAGAACACTGCCGATCAATCGTACAGTGGCTGGATCATTGTCAATAATCAGTATCCTTTTAATCTTTTTCAGCTTCTCGAAAGTTTTCAGCTTTTTCAGGAGAACGTATTTTTCAACCGGTTTTACAATATACTCAGCTGCACCGAGACTGAAACCCATTCTCTGGTCATCAACAATAGAAAGAATAATAACCGGAATATCCTGGGTATCAGGGTCATTCTTCAGTTCCCGCAATACTTGCCAACCATCCTTCCTCGGCATCATGACATCCAGAGTTATAGCC
>JALHSV010000397.1 GCA_022865525.1 Thermodesulfovibrionales bacterium | reverse complement strand
CTGGCTGTTTAATGTGCTGAGAAGAGGTTTGGAGAACACCAATTGTTTTTGAACCTCGCATCGGATAGCAAGAAAATACTCCCGTACCTTGGGTTTTTTCTGGTCATTCTTTCCCCTTTTTTTGCAGAAGCCTCCAGTGTTGAAGTAAAGGACATCCGGTCCTGGTCATCAGAAAATTACACACGGGTAGTCGTTGATCTGACAAACACCGTTGAATTTTCGAAAAACCGTCTGTCAAATCCTGACAGGCTTTATTTTGACGTAAAAGATGCGCACATATCAAAAGAGATCAATACCAGCATTCCCGTAGGAGACGGGATTTTAAAAACCGTTAGAGCGAGCCAATTTAACAAGACGACAGTGAGAGTTGTGCTTGATCTTGATGAGATATCAGATTATCAGACATTCATCTTTGATGACCCTGCGCGACTTGTTATTGATGTATATGGCAAAACAAGAACTGCCGATAAACCGGACATGAATTTTGTCAAAAGGAGGATAGTTCTTGATCCGGGACACGGCGGACACGACCCTGGCGCTGTTGGACCAAAAAATCTCTATGAGAAGGATGTCGTCCTCGATATAGCCCTGAAACTGAAAAAGGTACTCATGGAGGACCCGTTCAATGAGGTTTTCCTGACAAGAGAACGTGACATATTTATCCCCCTCGAAGAGCGAACAGCTATGGCAAACAAGAAGAACGCAGATCTCTTTCTTTCTATCCATGCGAATGCCAGTCCAAGACGGGAAGCCAAGGGGATTGAGACCTACTTGCTGAACTGGACTGATGACGAGGAAGCCATAAGGGTTGCTGCCCGGGAGAATGCAATTTCATTAAAGAAGATGAGAGCGATGAACAGACAGGTGGATATAGTCGATGTCATAAAAAGCGATCTTATCCGGGAAAACAAACGAGATGAATCCATTAAACTTGCGAACTACATCCAAAGGTCTCTGATATCCAACCTTGACAGCGATACAAAACTTGTTTTGAACCTTGGGGTGAAACAGGCCCTTTTTTATGTCCTCTTCGGTGCAAAGATGCCTTCGGTTCTCGTGGAGGTCTCTTTTATCAGTAATCCTGAAGAGGAGCGGTTATTATCGAATGACGCGTATCGAACGGAGATTGCAAAAGGTATTGCCAAAGGTCTCAATACCTATCTCACTTCAGCCCCAACAGTCCAGAAGGTTGTTGAATTCAGAGATCATCCTTCATTTTTCAGGTAGTCTGTTGCTCCCTGAGCTGAAAATTATCTTATATGTGATATTTGTTGTCGGCCTTTTTTTCATCGATAATCCTTTTTTCTATTGGATTATTTTTGCAGTAATCTTCCTACTCCTTTTCAATATACCTATGAAAATTCTGAAAAAAGGGTGGATTCCGATCAGCATATTTCTCACGTTCACGTTTTTCAGTAATCTCCTGTTCCGCCATGGGAAAGTACTCTGCACGGCGGGGCCATTGATTGTTACCGCAGAGGGTTTGACTGATGCATCAGTCAAAACAATGAGAATTTTATTTATGATAGCGGGCGCTAAGCTGCTGACCGGGACAACGTCTGTCGAAACACTCACCCGGGCTTTTGGAAGAGTTCTCAGTCCGTTGCAGCATGCTGGCATCCCGGTCAATGAATTTATATCGACCATGGGACTTACCCTGAAATCTCTCCCGGTGCTCAAGGAACAGTTTCTGACCATGTACAGGGAGAGAATGCAGCAAGGAACTATCCGTGGATTCCTGAATCGCGCAAGAATTGTGTCGGCGTTCCTGTTACCGTTATTTGTAAAAAGTATCCAGACACCTGAACAGTTTTTCGAGGAGAACAAAAAGGATGAAGAGTAAATAGCGAATTGAAGATTCTATGTTATTAATCTCCAAAGATATTAAGAGTTGTTTAAGATCTTCAAGTCTGTCATTCCGGCTTGGCCG
>JALHSV010000396.1 GCA_022865525.1 Thermodesulfovibrionales bacterium | reverse complement strand
CACCAAGCGGGATGACAGAAAGAGTATTTTCCACTGGGAAATATTATATCAGATTTCGCCCATTGATTACGGGACAAGGGCCACGGCAACACAGAATGCCGGAAAAACCCGTATAATAATTACTGTGCTGACCTGTATTGACAAGCCGAAGAAAAAGGAGGACTTTCATGGAGGATTTAAAACATTCTGAGACGTGGAGAGTCTTCAGGATTCAGTCAGAACTGGTGGAAGGTTTTGAGACCCTGAATGATATTGGCCATGCTGTAGCAGTCTTTGGCAGTTCCCGGATGCTTCCAGGTTCATACTATTATGAGCAGGCACTTGAACTTGGGAAGAGACTCTCCAATGCGGGATTTGCTGTTATCACCGGCGGCGGTCCCGGCATTATGGAAGGTGTCAATAAAGGCGCGAAACAGGGGAAAGGCAAATCAGTCGGCCTGAACATTGAAATACCGGCAGAACAAATTCCGAACAAATACCAGGATATTTCACTGTCCTTCAGATATTTCTTCATCAGAAAACTCATGTTTGTCAAGTATGCTACAGCATTTATTATATTCCCCGGCGGATTCGGCACCATGGATGAGCTTTTTGAAGCGCTCACCCTCTCCCAGACAAAAAGAATCGGCGTATTCCCGATCATACTTTTCGGGAAAAACTACTGGGAAGGTCTTATAGACTGGTTTCAATCAACCCTCATCCCCGATAACACCATATCGCCCGAGGATCTGGGGCTGATTTCATTCGTTGACAGTGTGCATGAAGTCTGCGAGATACTGAAAGAGCATAAAAGAGTCTATACAGTTGACATGCCGGAATGCAATCAGGAATAGATCATATCCTGGGATGCTCTCTCCTGTAATCCCGTGGCCTCTCCCTGAGACCTTCCTCACTCCATATGCCGAGTCGTTTGTCTCTTGCTTCCGCCTGTGCTTTGCTGAATTCTTCTGCATGTTTCACGTTGGGAGGTATGGTATAAAGCAGAGCATAGCCACCTTTTATCATCATGAGGTTGATCAGGTTTCCATCAGTTGTCCATACATATGCGAGGGTGCGTCCGTGCTGGTCTGTTTTTTCAACATCAGATTCTATTCTCACCTTCCATCCCGAAGTAAGAAGTATGGATTCAAGATATCGTTTCGCCTCTTCGCCCCATGTTTTCTGCCCTATTTCAGGTGCATCGATACCAATGAGTCTGACCTTTTCCTGTTTTTTGTTTAAGATAACACTTACCGTATCGCCATCATGAACGATTACGACCGGAACCACCTCGTTACCCTGCTGTGTTCTGAGAAAAGGATATTTTTCATGCACCAGATAGAAGACTGCTGCGAAGACAAAGAAAATGACGGATATGAGATTTTTGCCTCTGAGTTTCGTGTTCATTCGTCGCATTGTTAATTATATATTGTTCATGTCTATTTTCACCTTTCTTTTGAACAAGTCCGGTAACAAATGATGACATAGTATCAGAGCGGATTTTTTTGCCGATATTCAAACATTGTTATTTAATAAAGAGGCAAAAGCCTCGGAGGTCGATACGACCGAGAATGAGCGAAGATACTATGTCTTCATTTTACCAACCAATCGTTTGTGAATTCATTGTTGTTATCTGTATAATTACCCAATGATAACAACGCCAAGCCCCAGCTACTGTATAACGGTGAGACTCGAGATCGTGAACCAGGTTGGTATGTTCGGAAAGATTGCTACTGCAATAGGAGAAAAGGGTGGTGATATCGGAGCTGTTGATATCGTCAGGGCCGGCAAGGGCTTCATGGTGAGAGATTTTACGGTTAATGCCCGTGATGAGGCTCATGAAAAAGAAATCGTCGATTCCATAAGAAATATCTATGGGGTAAGAGTTATCCACGTCACTGACAGGACGTTTCTTCAGCACCTTGGCGGGAAAATAGAAATTCACACCAAAGTGCCGGTAAAAACCCGGAATGACCTGTCGAGAGTATATACTCCTGGTGTAGCACGTGTATGCTCTGCAATATACAAAGACAGCGAAAAGGCGTATCGCTTCACAATCAAAAGAAATACTGTCGGAATTATAACGGACGGAAGTGCTGTACTCGGTCTCGGGAACATCGGCCCATTGGCAGCTTTACCGGTTATGGAAGGCAAGGCCATGCTCTTTAAGGAGTTTGCCCATATAGATGCATTTCCGATATGTCTTGCGACAACAGACACTGAAGAAATCATACAGACGGTAAAAAATATTGCTCCTGTTTTTGGTGGCATAAACCTTGAAGATATTTCGGCGCCGCGATGTTTTGAGATAGAGGAAAGACTGAAACATGAACTGGAAATACCTGTTTTTCACGACGACCAGCATGGCACTGCAGTGGTAACATTAGCCGCTCTTCTGAACGCAGTCGCCCTGGTGAGAAAAAGGATCGAGGGATTAAAGGTCGTTATCTCGGGTGCTGGTGCTGCGGGCACTGCATGTTGCAGAATCCTGAGAGAAGTCGGCATAGCAAATATCATCGTCTGTGACAGTGAAGGGATTATTTATAACGGCAGGGAGCGAAACATGAACCAGGTAAAAATCTGGATCGCTGAAAATACAAACCCTGGATCAATCAAAGGTCGTCTCCCGGATGCCATGGACAAAGCAGACGTGTTTATTGGAGTATCCGTTCCCGGCATTCTGTCAGTCACTGACATACAACGCATGAGTCCTGATCCGATCGTCTTCGCCCTTGCCAATCCTGAACCGGAGATCGCTCCAGAGGAGGCATATCCTTTTGTAAGAATTCTTGCTACAGGCAGATCTGATTATCCAAATCAGATTAATAACATGCTCTGTTTCCCCGGACTCTTCCGGGGACTCCTCGATTCAAGGGCAAAAGCTGTCAATGAAGAAATCAAGCTCGCTGCTGCAAGAGCAATTGCTTCCATTGTTGATCAAAGGGATCTGAGTGAGGACTATATCGTTCCGAGTATTTTCGACAGGAAGGTTGTTTCAGCAGTTGCTGCTGCAGTAGTTGATGCCGCCGTCAGGACCGGCATCTCAGGGAAAGAGAAATATAAATGAATCCTGTCATTCGGAAATGCAGTTTCCGGGTTAATTGATTCCGTACTTCTGTAATCTGTGACGGAAAGACCGGAAAGATAGTCTGAGGAGTTTTGCAGCGTCAGTCTTTACCCCGTCGGTCTTTTCAAGCGCTTTTAAAAGATAGTCCTTTTCAATATCCACGATAAGCTGCTCAAGATCGATACCTTCCTCTGTAAGCTCGGCAATGGATTTCAGGTCGGACCTGCTCTGGGTTATGATCTCAGGGGGAAGATTTGCAGGTGTTATCTCTTCTTTCTCGGTCAGCAGGGCTGTGCGTTCAATAACATTTTCGAGTTCCCGCACATTACCCTTCCATGAATAATCTATCAACAGCTTTATAGCCTCGGGAGTAATTTTCTTGGGACTATCAGCTGTTTTTCTCAGAAAGTGGTTTATGAGCAATGGGATGTCTTCCTTTCGCTCTCTCAACGGAGGTATCAGAACAGGTACGACATTTAACCGGTAGTACAAGTCCTCCCTGAATCTTCCCGTCGCAATTTCTTCATTTAGGTCCTTGTTTGTTGCAGATATAACCCTAACATCAACCTTGATGTCGGTCGTACCGCCAATACGCCTGAATGTCCCGTTTTCAAGAACCCTCAGTAACTTAGCCTGGAGGCTGGTCGGCATCTCTGCGATCTCGTCAAGGAAGACGCTGCCGCCGTCCGCAATCTCAAAGAGCCCTTGCTTGTTGTACACCGCACCGGTAAAAGCACCTTTCATATGGCCAAAAAGCTCTGACTCGAGAAGTCCTTCAGGAAATGCCGCGCAGTTAATCGTAACAATATTTTTTCCCTTCCTGTGGCTGAGATTATGCATTGCGTGCGCTACGAGTTCCTTCCCTGATCCGCTCTCACCGGTTATCAGGACATTCGAGTTGCTCTGCGCTATCCTTGGAATGACTCGGAACAATTCCTGCATCTTTGGGCTTTGACCGATAATATTCTCGAGAGAATAGGTCACATCAACTTTTTGCCTCAAAAGAGAGAGCTCAACATGCTCACGTTTCTTCTCGATAGCCTTTTTCACAATTAACCGGATTTCATCGATATTGAAGGGTTTACTGATGTAATCATAGGCTCCCAATTTCATCGCCTCAATCCCTGATTCCTTGGTCCCAAACGCTGTTATCATGATTACAATGGTATCGGGCGAAATTTCCTTTATCCTTTTCAGGACTTCAAACCCATCAACTTTGGGCATCTTTACATCAGTTACAACAAGGTCGAAAATATCCTTATCAAGGTGTGCTATTCCTTCAAGCCCGTCTGATGCGGTCATAACTTCATACCCCTCCCCCTCGAGGAGTATCTTGAGAACTTCCCGCATACTTTTTTCGTCTTCTACGATGAGTATCTTTCCCTTATGCTTTTTCATAGGTTGCAGGTAGTATAATCTCAAAGCTCGTACCAATTCCAGAGTTACTTTTCACCCATATCCTCCCTTTGTGTTCATCGATTATCCGGTAGGCTATTGCCAGCCCGAGGCCTGTTCCATGTTCTTTTGTCGTAAAAAAAGGATAAAAAACTTTTCCGATGTCCTTTCCGTCTATGCCATGCCCGGAATCCTGGAAGGTGATTGTTATGAAGTCATTTGTATGTGCAGCATTGATCGCCAGTTCCCCGCCCTCCGGCATCGCTTCGATTGCATTGAGCCCCAGATTCCAGAATACCTGCTGCATTTTTTGCGGGTCTGCATAGACGAGGAGCGGGCTGCTATAGGTTTTCTTAAAGGATATATTCCCTTTCTGGTAATCGATAGTCCGCAGGAGTTCAATCGTCTCATCGAGGAGTTCTCGAATATCAAATGTCTGGAAAACCGGCAGTGTCGGGCGCGAATAGGTAAGAAAATCGGTTATGATATGGTTGAGACGTTCCATTTCCTTCAGAGCGATGTCCATCAGACGCTCCTTGTAATTTGCACTGACAGAATCCTCTTTGAGCATCTCGATGGAACCCTTTAATGAGGCAAGAGGGTTTCTGATCTCGTGGGCAATATTAGAGGAAAGTTCACCAATCGCAGCCAATTTTTCCTTCTTTTTTATTTCATCCTCAAGTTTCTTAATCTGTGTGAGATCCTGAAAAACTGCAATAAACCCCTTAGGGGCCTGAGCAACGCCCTTCAGAGGAGAGATGGTGATACCAATGATTTTCTGGATGCCGTCGACAGGTATGATTTCCTCTCTTCGGCCTTCTGAAAAAGGAAACTGGAAAAAAGGCATCACACCGTCTATCTTCCGTCCAATTACCGAATCTCTTTTCATACCGGTTATCCTTTCAGCAGCGTGGTTAAAAAGCAATACCACACCTGACATGTCCACCGTGAAAAGTCCGCTTGGCAGGCTCTCAATCACTTCCTTATTGAAAAGCTCAAGATTTCGAAGGTCTAAGTCTGTTTTCTCAAGCTCTTGCACTGTCTTTTCAAGGCGTGACGAAAGATATCCGCTCAGATAAGCGGTAAGATAAAAGAAGATAATATGCATAAACAATTTGTAGAGATATCCCTGTTCTTTCAGCACCCCTTTGCTGCTAAAGGGAAGCACATCATACAGCTGGAGATTCACAAGAATGCCGTATGAGATGCTGCTCATGGTTGCGATAACAAATCCAGCCTTTTTATTCAAGACAATGCTCGAGGCAATAATGATAAGAACGAGAGTAAAAGACAACCAGCTCTCAACACCCCCGGTGACATATATCAGGAGTATTGCCGAAATGACGTCAAGAATGAGTTGTGCGTAAGCAAAAAGAACCAGGTTACGGATTCTTTCCAGGAGAAGTGCATAGATGAGGGTAACGACGTAAAAAGAGCCTATGAGATAATACAGTGACCGGGTCTGGAGTAATTGCTCCGATCCCCTGAAGAAAAAAGATGACCCAAAAAAAAGCGTGATAAATAAGGCCCTGAATACGATCAGGGCCTTAATCTTTTTTTTTAAGCTCTCGTCATTTTCGAATGACATCTCAATGCTATTTAATAAGCGTAATCAGCTTGAAGATTGGGAGATACATGGCTACAACAATAAACCCAACGGTGCCACCGAGAAAAACCATCAGCATCGGCTCCATCATTGCCGTAAGGTTTGAGACTGTCGCATCAACTTCGTCATCATAGAAATCAGCTATCTTTGCAAGCATTGCATCAAGAGCACCGGTCGATTCTCCGACCGCTATCATGTGTGTTACCATGGGAGGGAAAACCTGTGCCTTGGTAATGGGCTCGGCCAGAGTCTTACCTCCGACTACTCCCTTGCGAACATCAATGATCGCGTATTCAATGACTTTGTTCCCCGATGTCTTCGCCGTTATATCAAGTCCATCCAGGATAGGTACGCCACTGCTGATAAGGGTACCTAAGGTCCTCGTGAATTTTGCAACAGCTACCTTATTGAGAAGCGTGCCTAATATCGGGAGCTTCAGTAATATTCTGTCGGTAATATATTTCCCTTTTTCTGTTCTCCGAAACTGAACAAAGAAGACGACAAAGGCAACAATTGCCCCTGCAGACAGTAAACCGCCTATGCCTGCAATAAAATTACTCATATTAATAATGATTCGCGTAGGCAAAGGAAGAGTTCCCCCAAGCTGTGCAAACATCTTTGAAAAAGTCGGAACAACAAAGATCATGATAACAGCAATGACCAGAACAGCAATCGATGTCACAACAGCAGGATAAACCATGGCACCCTTAACCTTTTTCTTTAGTTTCATTGCTTTTTCAATATAGGCCGCCAGCCTGTTTAGAATGGTGTCAAGAATACCACCCGCTTCACCTGCTGCAACCATGTTGACATACAACTCGCTGAATACTCGCGGATGTTTTTTTAGGGCATCAGCATATGTTGCACCTGACTCAACATCTACCTTCACCTGTGCGAGGGTTTTCCCCAATATTTTGTTTTCAACTTGTGATGAGAGTATGTCCAGCGCCTGCACCAGGGGAAGCCCGGCATCAATCATCGTAGCGAACTGTCTGGTGAAAATAACAATATCCTTATCTTTCACCTTTCCCCCGAGGGTGAATTTACCGAAGATTCCCTTCTTTGTTTTTTCCGTAACGACCGTTGCCGTTATGTTTTTTTTCCTCAGCAGCGCAATGACTTCTTCCCGTGTTGTTGCTGTCATCTCACCAGATTCGATCGCACCCCTTACTGTTTTCCCTGACCATTGAAATACCATTGCCACTTTTACACCCTCCCTTTACTTAGGGTTTCCGGCATACCCTTCTGAATCACTGCAATTAATTCATCAGGCACAGACGATCTCCCGACAGCATCGTCATATGATATGAGACGTCTTGAATACAGGTCGAATAATGACTGATTCATTGTCTGCATCCCGAATTTCGTCTGACCCGTCTGCATCATTGAGTAAATCTGATGGATCTTATCCTCTCTGATCAGATTTCGTATTGCAGGATTCGGGACTAATAACTCAACTGCAAGGACCCTCCCGATCCCTGATTTCTTGGGGATAAGCTGCTGGGCCAGGATCCCCTCAAGGACAAAGGACAGCTGGACCCGTATCTGATCCTGCTGGTGCGGCGGAAAGACGTCTATGATTCTGTTCATTGTCTGCACCGCTGAGTTCGTATGCAACGTCGCAAGCGTCATATGTCCGGTTTCTGAAACCGTAAGCGCCGCCTCGATAGTCTCAAGATCCCGCATCTCACCGATGAGAACTACATCCGGATCCTGCCTGAGGACAAATCGCAACGCAGTTTTAAAAGATGCGGTATCTGCATGGACCTCTCGCTGATTGATCAGACATTTCTTGTGCGGATGTAAGTATTCTATCGGGTCTTCAATTGTTATGATATGCTCACACCTGTCTGAGTTGATCCTGTCGACCATGGCAGCGAGTGTTGTTGATTTCCCGCTTCCGGTAGGGCCTGTTACAAGAATCAACCCTCTGGGTTTTTTGACAAGTTCATTCATGATTTCCGGAAGACCAAGATCATTGAAAGTTCTGATATCAAAAGGTATGGTTCGAAAAGCTCCTGCAACCGCACCTCTTTGCATAAAAATATTAGCCCTGAACCTGCTGAGCCCTTTGACACCGAATGAAAGATCGAGTTCATTATCCTCCTCATATTTGTGCTTCTGTGCGTCCGTCAGAACGCTGTAACAAAGGGCTTTCGTATCCGCAGGATTCAGCGAAGGATGATCGATATTCACAAGTTTTCCATCGATTCTCAACCTCGGAGGACTTCCCGTTGTTACATGAAGGTCAGAAGCATTCTTTTCAATCATCGCCTTTAATAACTCATACAGTGTTGCCATTCTTCACCCCATTATATTCATTATTGGTTATCATTTGCCAGTTTACAGCCGTTTGTTGCCCTGCCGACCACTGGAAGCTGAAATATGAAGTCTGTTTATCAGTCTCCAAAGGTTACCCTCAGTACTTCCTCTATCGACGTGACGCCCTCCTTTACCTTGGTAAGGCCGCTCATCCGTAAGGTCTTCATGCCAAGTCTGATAGCGGTCTTTTTGAGTTCGTCTGCAGATGCACCCTCAAGCACCATCTCCTTGATATCAGGACCGACGGGCATGACCTCATACAGCGCTATTCTTCCTTTATATCCGGAATTTTTGCACGCGGGACAGCCTTTCCCTTTGTAACATGATAAAGATTGTGCCTCCTCCTCTGAAAAACCCAGTTGCACAAGAGTAGAAACAGGGAATTTCTCCTCTTCCCTGCATGCCGGACAGACTTTTCTGGCAAGCCTTTGTGCAGCAATGAGAATGAGCGATGCTGACACAAGAAACGGCTCAATACCCATATTCAGAAGCCTGCTAATGCTGCTTGGAGCATCATTGGTATGGAGGGTGCTCAGGACAAGGTGCCCTGTCAGTGCTGCCTTCACTGCGATCTCAGCTGTCTCAAAATCCCGAATCTCACCGACCAGTATGATGTCCGGGCTCTGTCGTAAGAATGCCCTGAGCGAAGAAGCGAAGGTCAGCCCTATTTCTTCCTTCACTTGCACCTGGTTCATCCCCTGAAAGTTATACTCAACCGGGTCCTCAGCAGTCATGATATTAATACCGGGTTTGTTGAGATAGCTCAGTGCAGAATACAGCGTCGTGGTCTTCCCACTCCCTGTCGGACCTGTAACCAGGATCATTCCATACGGCTTGTTCAGGACATCCATAAGTTTGAGCAGCGCATGCTCTTCAAACCCGAGTTTTGTAAGATCTGCCTGAAGATTTGCTTTATCGAGGATCCTGAGGACTGTTTTTTCTCCGAAGAGGCAGGGGAGAACCGAAACTCGGAAATCGACCTCTTTTTTCTTTCCGAGTCTCAATTTGATACGTCCATCCTGTGGCAGTCGTCTCTCTGCGATATCAAGTTTTGACATAATCTTGAGCCTTGAGGTTATCGGGTTCTTTATTTTTAGAGGCAGATTCATTGCGTTAAAGAGGACTCCGTCAACACGGTATCTCACTCTCAATGATTTCTCATATGGTTCTATATGGATGTCGCTTGCACCACCTTTTATTGCATTGATTAGTATACCGTTTACAAGCTTTACAATGGGTTCCTCGATCTCGGCAGCAGAGGCGTCATCTTTTTCCGTGTATGCCTCGACACTATCGAGAGCATCGCCGACAACCTTATCAAATTCAGCAACATCAACCATCATCCCTTCGTCAGATGTTCCAACGTCTCCATCTTTAAGGTCATCTTCTGTGAGGGTATAATCCTGCGCCTGAAGGATATTTGACGTCGCCTTCTTCGTCGCTATCAGGGCGTCCCCCCCGTTCCGGTAATGAACCGATATGGCATTGACTATCGAGCTCTCACCCGACACAACAACCTCAACATTATACCCCGTCATGAACTTTACATCGTCTATCACAAATACATTCGATGGATCTGCCATCGCAATCGTTAAGGTTGCCCCAACCCTTGCAACCGGTATGATGAAATATTTCCGCGCTACCTCTCCGGGAATAAGCTTCAATACCGATGGGTCAATCTTGTAATCAGACAGGTTGATCGCCGGGACTCCCCATTGCTTGCTTAAAAAAGCTACCAGCTTCTCCTCGGTTATATATCCTAACTTGACAAGGTTTGCGCCCAGCCTCCCCCCTTCCTTCCGTTGAAGACTCACCGCCTCTTTCAGCTGGTCATCCGTTATCAAATTCGATGTTATCAGTAATTGTCCTAACTTCGCCGCCATGCTT
>JALHSV010000395.1 GCA_022865525.1 Thermodesulfovibrionales bacterium | reverse complement strand
ATGAAACTCTTATGAATGCTTTCTTTCAATATTAAATAAATAAAGTTCTCATTCTGTCAACCTGTCCGCTTTCGTATATAATGAAATATCGAACTGAATAATTATGTTTCAGCTAAACCTGCAGTTTTTGAACAACAAAGACACTATGAGGGATTCTTTAGAGAAGATGACGGGCAAGCCTGTTTCGCTTCGTATTACAGATAATGCAACGAGCCTGCTTTCAATAAGAACACGACCGGATTTGGTAAATGTCAGAATACACTGGATGTTTCTCAAAGCCGGCGATGATATCATCAGAGAGATATCCGGTTTCATTAAAAAGCGGAAATGCCAGACACCGCTCATCAGGAAATTTATCCATGAAAACAGGGCTTGTATAAAAGTGAGAGATTGCAGTTCTAATCCTCCGGTAAAAATCCGCACACAGGGCAGGTTTCATGACATGGGGGAAATGTTCGCTGCACTCAACAATGCGTATTTCGGCAGAAGGGTTTCTGCTTCCATAAGCTGGGGGAAACGGAATCCTCGGCGAGTTGTGAGAAAGCGGATTTTGGGGAGCTACAGCGGGCATACCAATACTATCCGGATAAACCCTGTGCTGGACAGGAAAACCGTCCCCGGTTTTTTTATCAGGTATATTATCTACCATGAAATGCTCCACAGTGACATGAAAGAAGAAACGAAAAACGGAAGGAGACTGCTCCATAGCCCTGAGTTCCGGCAACGGGAGCGGTTGTTCGGGGAGTATGAGAAAGCCGTTGCCTGGGAGAAACAGCATTTTACAGGGAATGGCAGATCATCCTCATATGAATGATATGAAAAAAGCACTCGTATTTTCTGCCATCCTCTTGTTCTTGTGTATCGCATCTGACAGAGCGTCAGCCGATAACTTCTGGTGCGGCGGGAAACTGATATTAGTTGGTCTCACCAAATACGAGGTTTTGAACAAATGCGGCGAGCCGAACTATAAGGATTTCAGATATGAAAAAAGGATTAAAAGGGATTTTTACCGTGACCTTTTTCCGTCTGACGACCTCTACCGCTATCGGGATCGTCAAAAGTACCGTGAACCCCTTTTCGTTGACGAGGGAATCTTAATCGAGGAATGGACGTACAACCTTGGTCCGACAAGATTTATCCGGTATCTCATTTTTGAAAACGGCAGGATCGTCGATATCCTCACCGGAGATTACGGGTTCTGAAGACCTTTTCATGAAGATACCTGCTTTAAGATCAGATTTCTGAAACTGAACAAATCTAATTTCCGATCAAATTGGAGGGAAATAAATGGTACCTGATGATTTGGCAGGACTGAGAAAGCTCTATCTGGGATTCGTCTCATCAAGGGTTATATTGACAGCAAATAACCTCAAGATATTTGATAACCTGAAAAAGGCTTCATCTGCAACGGAGATTGCAGAAAAGCTGAACATAGATCCACGGGCAACAGAGATCGTGCTTGATGCTCTCACCGGCATCGGACTTGTCAGTAAGAGCAGAACGGGCAGGTACCGGAATGCTCCGGTGAGCAATCGCTATCTGGTAAAAGGGGCTCGCCTTTACCAGGGAGATATCATCAAACATGCTTCCACCATGTGGCAGAACTTTTCTGCTTTGGATGATGTGGTCAGTACCGGCCGCCCTGCACGCCGTGGATTTAATCACGAGTCATTCATCATGGGAATGCATAACCTGACGGTACTCCGCACAGAAAGTCTCGCCAAAGCATTAGGACTTAAAGGGATAAAAACAATGCTTGACTTGGGAGGTGGACCGGGTACTAATGCCATTGCCATGGCAAAGAAAGGGGTTAAATCAACCGTTTTTGATCTTCCTGAGACAATTAACATTGCCAAAAAAGTTGCTCGTCGTGAAGGTGTGAAAGGAATCAGGTTCATCGCTGGTGATTTTCATGTTGACAGCATTGGTTCCGGGTATGATCTCATTCTATTGAGCCAGATCTTCCATGCTTTTTCTGAAGAAGAGAATATCGCTCTCCTCCGTAAATGTAAAACCGCGGTGAATCTTAAAGGGAAGGTTGTGGTTCAGGAATTCCCCATCAGCGATAACCGAACCTCTCCGCCGCATAGCGCTCTGTTTTCGGTAAATATGCTTGTAGGGACGGAAAGAGGACGGTGCTATAGCCCCAAAGAGATGAAACGTTGGTTGGCAGGAACGGGGTTTAAAAATATTGGTATAAAGTATCTGCCAGAGACAGTTCTCATTATGGGAGAGCGAAAAGAATAGAGTACATTTCATAACTATTCGGCATTATTTCTTCCTGAAATACGCGTGGGTAGTATCTGTCTGAAGGATGTTCAGTACTATCGAAAATCAACAAGGACAAATTTCCTATGTTATACAAATTTGGCTTTTCATGGTAATAATGAGTAAAAGCCAATTAAGCTTTCATCAGACATTTTGATTTTTGTAACAAATTTCTCTTTTAAGAAAATACCTACTATGCTATATTTTTTCAAGAAGCCGGAAAATTAAAGGTTGGTATAATTATTGTTATCTGTATAGTTTAATTATAAAGGAGAAGGTATGAGTACACCATGGGTTTATATAAGTTCGGTAGGACGATATTCCGGGCAAACAGTATGTATTAAAGGTTGGTTATACATTAAGCGCTCTTCAGGTAAGATTCATTTTTTACAACTGCGTGACGGTACCGGATTTATTCAAGGGGTGATGTCCAAGAATGATGTAGATGAAGCCACATTTTCTGCAGCCGATAGAATAACTCAGGAATCATCATTGATAGTAACCGGCATAGTTCGTGAAGATAAACGTGCTCCATCGGGATATGAATTGGCAGTGGTGTCTTTGGAACAGTTACAGAATGCTACCGATTACCCGATAACCCCCAAAGAACACGGCACCGCATTTTTAATGGACAACCGCCATCTATGGCTCCGGTCTATCAAGCAAAGGGCCTTGCATCGTATCCGAAATATGGCGGAAAAAGCTGTAGTGGATTTTTTCTTTGATAATAACTTTATTCGCACTGATACTCCTATTTTAACGGCTACTGCTGCTGAGGGAGCATCAACTTTATTTGCTACGCAGTATTATGATTTAGGAACAGCATATTTGGCGCAAACCGGGCAACTCTATCTGGAAGCAGCAATATTTTCGCATGGATTGGTATATAATTTTGGCCCAACTTTTCGTGCTGAAAAATCTAAAACCCGCCGCCATCTTTCAGAGTTTTGGATGGTTGAGGCCGAAGAAGCTTATTATGATAATGATGACAACATTGCACTGCAGGAACGCTTTGTTCAATATATTATCGGCCGCTGTCTGGAGGATTGCAGGGAAGATTTAAAAGTCTTAGAGCGCGATACCGCCAAATTGGAACAGGTGGTTAACGCTCCGTTTGCCCGAACTACTTATGATGATGCTCTTAAAATACTGCAAGGGATGGGAAATCCTATTCAGATGGGCGATGATATCGGTGGAGATGAGGAAACGTCCATCAGTCAGCATTTCGGTAAGCCAGTATTTGTAATGAACTATCCCAAAAAGATCAAAGCTTTTTATATGAAAGAAGATCCTCAAAATCCAGAACGAGTTAAATGCGCGGACTTAATTGCTTCCGAAGGTTATGGAGAGATAATAGGGGGTAGTCAACGTGAAGATGATTATGATAAATTGTTAGAGCGAATGCATCAATTTAATATACCGATGGAGCCTTACCGTTGGTATGTGGATCTCCGTAAATACGGTTCAGTGCCTCATTCAGGGTTTGGGTTAGGGATAGAACGGACTGTAGTCTGGATAGCAGGAATATCTCACGTAAGAGAGGCTATTTTATTCCCCAGAATGCTATATAGAATATATCCCTAATTATTGAAAGTGTATATTCTATTCTATTAATTCAAATAAATATATATTGCTTAACTTAACTGAATGAATATGTTACAGCTTGTCTGCATTCGAAAATGTATTTACTCCATGTCTAACATCGTGTTGAAGCAGGATGCTGTTGGCACTTGGTGAGTGGCGACAGTCCTGTGAAGTGGGAGGATGATTAAATTTTTAAATGTCAGTGCCTTTACTCGCGACACGGCTTAACACGGCATAATATTCACAACCAAGGAGGTATATGATGGCAGATAAGAAAATGGATTTGGCAGGGCCGGGTATCAGCACATATGAAGAGGTGGATAAAATCCTCCCTCACAATTATGAGGCGTTGTTGGGTCCCAAAGAGAGGATGAAGGCACTATTCAAGATTAAAAATTTTATTGAAGAGAACCTGTGCAAGGAACTCAACCTTTTTATGGTTCAGGTTCCGCTCATCGTAACCAAGGAGAGCGGTGTCAACGATTACCTTGACCGGGATGGTTCACGCACGCCCGTTGAATTTCCTTGTGGGCTCGGTCTTGAAAAAACAATCGAGACTCAGGTGGTCCAGGCGGCCACAAAATGGAAACGGATGGCCTTGAAACAGTTCGGCTGTGAAGTGGGCGAAGGGATTTGTACAGATATGAGGGCAGTTAGAAAGGACTATTTCCTGGACCATGACCATAGCGCCTATGTTGATCAATGGGATTGGGAACGGGTTATCACTAAGAATATGCGTAATCTGGATTTTCTGCGGGATGTCGTCGAGAGAATCTGGTCGGTTATCTATGAGGCAGGTCAGATGGTCAAGAAAGACTTCCCCGGACTCAATACCGATAAATATCCGGATATACCAAAAAAGTTGGAATTTTTTCACGCGGAGGAAATCCTGGAACGCTATCCGGACTTCACCCGCAAACAGCGAGAGACAAAAATGGTCCAGGAGGTGCATCCGGCAATCTTTATCATAGGCATCGGCTATGTCCTTGAAGACGGATATCCCCATGAGATGCGAGCGGCGGATTATGATGACTGGATCACGCCAACGATTAAAAAGAAAGGAAGGCAGTTTCATGGACTCAACGGCGATATCCTGGTCTGGAATCCGGTGACGAAGCGTCGTCATGAACTAACATCCATGGGTATCCGTGTGACTAAAGAGACCATGGTGCAGCAACTCAAAGAGGCCGTACAGGAACATTTTCTACAGTTGCCCTACCATCAGGCGATCCTCAATGATGAGATACCATTAAGTATTGGAGGCGGCATCGGTCAGTCACGTACATTCATGTATCTGTTAAGGACCGCTCACATTGGCGAGGTGAGCACCACGGTCTGGCCTGATGTCCTCAAGTCGATTTGTAAAAGAAAAAATATCCATGTATTGGAATAACTATTGAGAAAAATCAGATGTTAGTTTAATTCAGGTTCAACTGCGTAGAAAGATTCAGAATAAGGAAGGCCGGCTTTTGTCCACAAGAGATATAGATAATATCTTGATTAACGTAGGGTCATAACCAGGCAATCCATCGGACGTCTTACAGCCGCCGCTGATTTTTACGTTTTCTTTTCATAATCGCTAATTTTCTACATCATCCATTTCTCACTCTTTGTAGGGTATGCCGTGTAAAACATATGACTTGTCGGTTAAAGTCCGACTGTGGGAATTTGGTAGCTCACCCACATAGCTTGAGGGAGGTGCAAAGGGTAACCTGAAGCATTAAGTTTCCTGACAAAGGCTCCGCAAGGGAGCTGAGCAAACCCGCAGGCCGCAGCGTAAGCGAACCTATGCGTAGCCTCGTAAGTGCAAACCGGAGTTGTCGGCCCTCTCCTACATTGGGGAAGACCGTAGCATCTATCCTAACAGAAACTACCGTAACCGATAGATGGGCTCCCGGGGTGACAGGGGTGGCATGCAGGGGAAGTCATATGATAATGAACACGGGAGACCCGTTTCGATGCCTTCAGAGGGCAACTGGTGGATATAAGGAAACGAAGTTCCACTGGGTCGGTACGGGAGTCGGAGTTGCCCATACTACCGCTACTATCTCAAAGACAACATAACTTTGAGAGAGGGAAGGGGCAATGCCTTTATCACGTTTCTGAAGAAGAGAAGGAAAGGAGATTGCGTAATGCTGGAAACTCCGGAAAAAATCCGGGAACTTCAGAGGAAACTATACCAGCAGGCCAAGCGGGAGCGAAAGCCTCTGGAAGAAGATGATTGGAAAGCCGGATTCGGGAAAACCGACCGTCCGGTTTGACGAGGGGGAACTGGAGATAGAACCTTATGGCGACTACGCCAGTTCTCTACTCTACTGCGCGACGCAACCTGAGAGAACTTTCCGACGTGTTGATGCAATGAAGAAATAAACGAGGTATCTAATATCGTCAGGAGGGAAACCCTATCATATAACCATAGAAATTATCGCCTCAGAACAACTTCGGCTCAAAATAATCTCTGAATGGATTGCACATGTCTTTCTTTTGGCAGTGCCCGTCACAGACTTTTATGT
>JALHSV010000394.1 GCA_022865525.1 Thermodesulfovibrionales bacterium | reverse complement strand
CGCCTACCAGACCAATCTGATGGTATACGGCCCCGGGAATTACAAATTCAGTGATTACGTGAAAACCGGCCTGCCGCTGTTGGTGATTTACAGCGTGATCACGCTGGCCCTGCTGCCGGTGTTTTTTAAATTTTGACCGGAATAAAATGACTCTGCTCATTGTGGACATCGCGAATTTGAGCTCTTTCAACACTTCAATGACCTTGCCGCCGCTCATCTGCTGCACGATCCGGCCAGGATGAGCAGGATGTTACCCATGGAAAGGATTCCTCCCCCCTAGGGGACGGAGTTGAAAGCAGACTGATTCCCAGCTGAAAAGGGGAAATATTGCGGCCGGGACAGATCACTGCCCGTGGATGAAGAGAGGAAATGAAAAACCGGGCCGGCCTAAGCCGACCCGGTTTGATAGAAAACTATCTACTTAAACTTAAAACAAGTAGGCTAATTACCAAGATTTCTTTGATATTCTTTCATTGCCCGCATGCTCGTTCTATAAGCACTTCCGACAGCCATTTCCCAATAAATTTTGAAGCTAAGCATGAACACAAGATAAAAGACAATATAGAAAACAACGCCAATAATTATCGTGAAAGGAACCAGCTTATCTCCGCTGATCCCTTTTAAAGTTGGAAGGCCAACATAGGCAAGATAAATCGCATAGGGAAGACCGAATACCAACACGGGCCAGAACCAAGAATAAACTGAAAACCCACCAGCTAAAAAAATGAACAAGAAACTTGCCAAAGCAAAAGGAACCAGGGAATAAACAGCCAGTTTTTGTGACTCGATAAAATCCTTGTTGCCGCCGAATTGAGGAGCAATCACATTGATGAGAACACCAGACAGATATACTCCACCAATGACAAAAACATAAGAAATAATAGCTAGAAGCAGAGTAAAATGAAATCCACCAAAACCCACACTGAATAAATGCGCCAATAGAATAAATAGAGAAGGAAGTGCAAAAACAATGCAGGCGAATTTCAAGTACAAATCTTTAATCGAAGTAGATTCCCCTTTGATCTTTTCCCATTCGCTTTTTGGCTTTGTTAAAATCCCTAAAACTCTTGTTAAAATTAAATTAAAATTCATAATATCCTCCTTTTCTTTCTCACATATCATTAAATAAAATCAATAAAAAGTCAAGTTTTAACAACTGGTGGCACCCCATTTTTCATAATCCACACTCCAACTTATATTCAATTGCAGTTGAACTTATAAAGAATGAGCCCATTGGAGTTTAAGTTTTAAGCAAAGCATTTCTAGCTCTTCGCTCCCAGCGAGAAAGGAATGTTCTTTCCATTTCGGCAAACAAATTCTTCACAACCTGCGGCATCCTGTGATAAACGAACTACGGTTGATCCCTTTTCTTGAGCTTTTCTAAGCAAGCATTTTTTGTATTTCGACTTTCAAGCGAGGTTTGGCGTTTATTGGCATCAGCGACAGTCAACTTAATAGATTCATCTCCAGCAATGATCTAATGCTGCTAATCTTTACACGGTCGTTTTCTCGATGCTGAGCGCATTTTTCTCAAGATGGTGACATTCCACATGCCCCATTTTCCAACATAGCGCTAGAAAAGCGATTTTATCTCTACTGAATCTTTCAACCATTACAGTGTTTATATTTAATTTTTTATGCTAAAATATATTTTAATAAAAGGAGGGATAAATGAACAAATTATTTTTTATGGAACCAATTATCAAGAGTCTTTCTAAGAAAAATCTTCTGCAAGAAATTTTTTCGGGCATTTTGAAGGGACTTGCTATTCTAATTGCTTTAACTACATTATGGACTTTTTTCAAAGGATTCGATGTTTTTCATTATCTGGATTTTGGGCAAAAAATTATTTATTTTTTCTTTTTTAATATGCTTGCCCTGATCACCGGGTTTATTATTTGCCAGATATTATGGATCCGCTCTGAAGATATTCGTCAAGAACGAAATGAGGAATATAAAGCGATTCCGATTTTCAAGTATATGATAAAAGCATTTGGGGAAATCTATGGCGTATGCGTAATAATCGCCGGTTTTTCATCCATGATTTTTGTTTGGTTGAAAATCGGGCGTGGATTATATGCAGAATTAATACCAAACCTTGGATTGGTATCCTCGGACACTTTTCTTTCCGGTCTACTGTTATTTCTTTCTGCAATTATTATTAGCGGTTTCGTCATTTTTATCACGTACTACTTAGCAGAATTGACAAGCGTGCTGGTGGATATCGCAAAAAATATTCGTGAACTCAATAAAAAATCAACCTAATCATTAAAATTACTTTATTTAATAGAAGGAGGCAATAATGAAATATTGTCCGAAATGCAATAGTGAATATCGTGAAGGTTTCGATCTGTGTTCAGACTGTAATATTCCACTCTTAGAGAAACCAACCCCCAAGGATTCTTCAAATCTAACAGAAAAAAATGAAATTAACAATTTTTATGCACTAAGGACTGTGGCTTCAATTTTAAAAGTTCTAGCTTGGATATGGGCTATATTTACCATAATTGGGTTTATAGTAATTATTGGGCAGTCGCATCAGGAGGGACTCTTTGGTGTGAGTTCTGGCGGTCCAAATATCCTCCTTGCTCTTTTTTCTCTTTTTATAGGAGCAATAGTTTTCCTTTTCTTTTATGCAATATCAGAGAGTATCCTTGTAATTATTGCTATCGAGGAGAATACTCGTAAAATTTCAGAAAAAACCTAAATCAAGCAAAATATTTTAAGGAAGAAAATTCATTAAAATGAAATTAAAATTGTTTATTTGCAACCCCTATCTTTTTTAAAATTGTTTTCATATTTGATCAGATTACATCTTCCCTACCAATTTCGTAATTCATGTCTGGCACTTTCTCCAGCGGCAACTATACTAAAATATTGAAATCCAGATATCACAGTTCCAATCAAACTAATCGTAAGAGCAACAATTGCAAATGTTTTTTTTGCCTTTTGATTATTTGCAATAATCAAAGCAATTCCCGAGATTATCGCTGCAGGGATACTGACAAAAAATGCCAATGAACCTATACATGGGATGAAGGAACCAAGCATCCCAATCAAACCAAATACAAAACCAATTACTGACAACGCAGTAACAGTTCCCGAATCTTTCAATTCTTCAGGCATTCTTCCCTCCTTTTTACTCACTATGAATTCAATAACAATAAAAACATAGATACCGTAGAAAAAACAAAAAGTCAATTAAAAATCGTTCTGACGTCATTTCATTTTTCAAAATACTTTAAATAGGATTCCCCAGCTCTAAAGTTGGAGCATTTTTTATTTTGAAATACGGATGTAATCGATATTGATGTTGCCAGAGTCTCCATCATCATACTTATAAGCAATCAAATTTTGACCTGATTTGAAAGCAATAAGTTCAGTTTTATTTGCCCATTTATCCCAATTATCGGGACTTGCTAAAATTGTCCTTTTTATTTTAGCCCCATTTACATAAATGCTTACTGTCATTTCTGAACTTCGGGGATTTTTTGACCAAATGTTGCGTGTGGATGAACCTCGTGCTTTTGCATATCGCAAAGTAACCTCATATATACCATCGGCAGGAATTTGAACGGTAAATGTTGTCGTAGGGACTAATGCCATATACCCATAGCCATCAATGTATCCAGTGCCAGAAAAACCGTCATGTTCAGTATTCACTTTCGCTGATCCTGTAATTATTGCATTTTCCGCTTCATAAATAGTTGAGAGAGATGATTTTGCAGGTTCAGGACTTGAACTCTTTTCAATTGATGATTGATTTATTTCAGAACCAAGCATTTCATTTATTTTATTATCTGCCTGATATTCATATGCACCTAAATCTATTTTCTCATTTACTATTCTAGATTGCCCGGAAAGGTCGTTCAGAGGAATTTTTACTTTCATTTGAAATTCCCTTCCATAACTTTGGTTGATTGATACGATTCGATCAGAAATAATTGTTCCTGTATTAACACAAGGAGAATCCGATTGAAGTTGAAAATTACCGCTCTGTGGATTGGCAATTTTTGGATCACCTTTAATATTATGGGACCCAAAATTAGCGGGTCCCACAAGAGTGTTGAGTAAGGAATAATCAATCTCAAGTTTATCTCCCGCAGCAATATCATTAGCCTCATTTCTATCTATGTTTTTCCAAAAAATGGAATTTATTATTTTGCCACTTCCATAGAAAGCCCCTCCTCCCTCTTTCGATTTATTTTCATAAAATGTGCACCCGATGACAAAGTATTCTCCCAATGCTTCTTTTTTTAAACTTATTGCCCCACCATGCTGTCCCGCAGAATTATTCTTGAATAAACAATTAGTAAAGTAGTTGGCAGATTCTCCTCCATTAACGGCACCCCCTGAACCTAGAGCTGAATTATTTTCGAATATACAATCTTCAAAATAACCTACCCCTGTATACTCTGCCCCAACAGCTCCGCCATCTCCCGCACTAGTATTATTTTCAAATCTGCAAGTTTTAAAAGTCGCATCATATGAAAGTGTAACAACACCTGAATCAGAATAATTATTCTTAAATATACAAGAATTAAAGTTGGAACTAGAACCGACAAAAATAATCCCACCTCTATATCGATATGACGATTTAGTTGAATTGTGATCAAACAAACAGTTTAAAAAATACCCTCCTCCAAAATTAGCTTGCCCATTATTTTCTGAAAATGTGCAATCTATAAATTCACCATTCCCATGCACACATACTCCTGAATTATTTTTGAAGGAACAATTTGAGAAACTTCCTCCACCATTGATGACCGTGTCCGAATTTGAATTAAATGCACAATTTTTAAAGGTTCCTCCATCCTTCACAGCATTCGAATTATTCTCAAAAGTGCAATTTAAAAAAATTTTGGACCCTCCACTAATAAAACCATCATATCCGGTATTATTATTGAAAAAAGAACAATTTGAAAAAACTACCATCTCTGTTTCTTTTCTTTGTACTAAAATCCCACCACCTTTAGTATTTTGAATTAATATATTTTCAATTTGAATTTCACCTTTTATAGATTGGATACGAAAAAAATATTTTGTTTCATCTGCGCTTATTGGTACAGTTAATTCTGTATTAGTATTACGAAGCTGTCCGGCCTGTGTAAATGATGAATCCCAACCACCACTTATCTTTATTCCATGTTCCCAAGATTTACTTTCTATTATTTCAATTTTATTTAATTTGTATTCTCCTTCTTCAATACAAATGGCATCCATATCTTCAGCCGAATTTAAAGCCATTTGCATTCCATCTTTTCCACTGAACTCTCCATCAGTACCAACAGACAAGATACGATAGATTTTAATTACTCCCAATAGTTTCCCTTGGCTCTCTTTTGCGTCGGATATTTTAAAATCTAATTCCCAAACTCCTTTTTGTACAGGTATTCCTTCGAGTGTATTTGTTTGGGAGTTAAAAATGAGCCCCGGGGGAAGAGTATTTGAGTCAATTGATATTTTGGATTGTAATGTTCCATTTACTGGTTTTATAAAGCAGTTGTAGGGATGATTTAAATATCCATCAGAAATATTTTCTGTTTTAAATATCTTTTCAGTAGGTTGTAGTTCGTCAATAGCTTCTTTAGATCGATTTTCTTTCGCCTTAATTGAAATACCCCTCTGGATATCATTTGCATCCATCATTTTTTGAAGTTCCTTTTTTGCACTTTCACCAGCAGAAACGATACTAAAGTATTGAAAACCTGAAATGACAGTTCCAATCAACCCGATAGTAAGAGCAACAATTGCAAATGTTTTTTTTGTTTTTTGATTATTTGCAATAATCAAAGCAATCCCCGAAATTAGTGATGAGGGAATGCTAATATAAAATGCCAATGAACCTATACATGGAATAAATGAACCAAGCATCCCAATCAAACCAAACACAAAACCAACCACTGACAACGCAGTAACTGTTCCCGAATCTTTCAATTCTCCAGACATTATTCCCTCCTTGCGATATCAAATTAAAAACAATACTTTGAAACCAATGCCCATTATTGTCATTTGAAATATATCCATCCATGGAACCCACATTTTTTTAACAATTATCGGGATACTTCTTAAAAGTAACTGAACTACTAAAGCAATCACTATTAAAAAGCCATTCGGATTGAAATGAATCGACATGCCCCATTTATTATTATAAAGGGCAACTATACTTCTTGTTATTCCACAAGTTGGGCAGTTATGCCCTAAGGTTTTTTTTACAAAACAAGTAGGCATAGTTAATTTCAAGAAATTACTTTCATTTGATATATTGGGGATATAAATAAAGAAAGGGATAATTAACAAAATAAATAAAATTATTATCAATAAAATATTAACAAATTTATATTCATTTAAAATTACAAATTTAGATTTAAGGAAACCTGTACTTGCACGATCTTGCTTTGTTGCGCCAGAACCTACGCCCGAGCCGATTCTCATACTAATCCTTATGAGGAGCCGAGTTTTAAAGTTGATTTTGAAGTTGAGCTAATTTAACTACGTCCGAATCAAAAATTGATGAGACTCCCATGACAACCCAACTAACAGCGTAAACATAAATATCCTTAATCCATATGATCTGAACAATTTCAGAAGGAATCGTAGAACCTGCTTTAATTAATGTACCTTTGGCAAAAACAAATATACCATTATCTCCCCTAAATGGAGCTTTCTTTGTTTCAATCGTCTCTAATTGTATTCCAAACGATTTCAGGGCTTTTTCTAACAAAGATTTCGATTCCCCGATTTTCATTGCCATTAGTAATCCGCTTGTTGCGCCTTTAAAAGTTCTATATTCTTCTACCTCAGAACTAATGATTTCAATTGAGGTATTATTCTGTTTCATAAATGCAACAGAATAGCCACTGATTCTGCCCCAAGACTCATAACGCTTTAACCAGTCATCGGGACGATCTATTATTAAAGAAGCTTCTTTTGCAGCTTCCCTGTTATTTTTTTCCACGCCCTGCACAAACGAGAATCCATCTGGAAGATGATTCTTTGAAAGGACATGTTTTTTTAGTTGATTGGCATTGACACCTGAATTATCTTGTTTGGCATTTTCTTTTTTATCTGTTTTAACAGCATTGTGAATTCGATTGTCGTTGGCAACCATTAGTGCTTGTTTTTGAATCTCTTTGGCTGCTTCTTTATCTCCCAGCGCGACAGCTACTTGGATCAAGCGCAGGCTTTCTTCAACAAAATTATTTTCATTGTATGCTTTGAAATCTTTTCCTCCGATTCGCGGATCATCATAAAGTGTAACATTACGATCGTACATTGCCTTTACAGAAGTGAATTCTCGAACTAAATTACCAAGATATTTTCGCGCAAGATCAAAACACTTGGCATCGATCACGTAGTCTTTTGCAACATTCCAACTTTTCTTTGCTAATGTAGGATTCTCCTTATCAAGAATCTTGAACAATTCGACTGTTTTCCCCTCTTCCTGAAGTGTTCTGTTAAGAGATGCTACATCATGAAACAATGAGGAATCGCCTTCACCTTTTTTTAGCTGATGTGTCTTTCGGTCACGAGTCTCTAAGAAAGCTTTTTTCGCTGGTGGATAGACTTCTCCCAGCGCTTTCCATGAGTCCAGAGCATATGACAGGCGAACCCCGTACATCGCAGGTTCATGTTCAAGCGCATGGTCATGGAACCAGATGAATCTCTCGAGGGCTTCCTTGTACTTCCCTTGGCGAACCATTTCTTTTGTGTCTTTGAAGTACTTTCCCATATCCTCTGCTTGCACTTGAGAAAATAGCATCATTAACATAACCATTGTGGCAAGTAACGTTCTCATATTCCCTCCTGTATAACATCAAAATAGTGATCAATATTATGTCATTGTGATTGGAGTATAAAGAAAGATTTTTGAAATTACAATATTTGGATACAAATTGTTTGTTGCGATTAAAAATATTTCTATGGAAAGTAGAACTCGGTTTTTTGAAACCATGATGGGAAAAAGTCACAAAAAGAGGGACTTTGCTCATAAATTGAACAATGCCAGCAACCGGGCAAAGATATTATCGTGCCAGAATATGGCCCAGCCGCCGTTGGATAAAAAATAGATCAGCAATATGCAACAGATCAAAGCGCGGAAACGGGAATGACAAAATTGGAACTATCAAGCGGCAGGGCGGCGCTGGCCAGGCAAATCACCCCGCCCGGACCAACGGGATTTTTCAACCTGTTCAGCGCTTTGAAATGACAGACATCGTGGCGCTTGGGCAAGTTTGTTTTTTTACTGAACGGTTAGATCATTTTCCCTGCGAGGTAGTTTTGTTCACGGCGGGGAAAAGTTCCTGCAGGGCAGACATAAAATCAACAAGTTGCAATTCCGGCCGAAAGTATCGACTTTCCCGCAGCCGGATCAACCCTAAACATTCAAGGCTGGAAAAATATTTCGCGGCCAGGTCACCCGCCTCCATAACATACGACTCGTTCCAATGCTGGTCACGCAGCTCGAGGGCTTGGCCCCACTCCGCTTCCGTGGTCGTTGCCAGAATGGTGTATATATCCAGGGCATGATAGCGACCGAATTCCTTGTTCGTATCGTTCAGCCGGTCCTTGAAAGCAAAGAGCTTCATCATTGAAAACGTGTATGGATGTGGCAGAAAAACTTCTGCCTGCCATGCCTCGTCAGAACTGAGATTTCCCACCACCGTTTCCGGCAACAAACCAATTTCCAGCGTTGAGGCTTCATTTACCGGATGAGCGTGCATGCCGACGGAAGGATTGGGCCGGACCCGGCGGGAGTCCACTTTAACCCTTGTGCCTGCAAAGTAACTCTGTGGTCCGGTTAGGATATCGATCTTGATGCTGCCCGCATCTGCACCACCCGGCCCGGGTTTTGCAAATTGGTATTTCTCTGCACCGGGAATAACCCGATAACCCAATCTGAATATTGCTTCCGACAACGGTTTCAATTTAACCGAGTCAATGAGAAGCTCAGGTCGCAGAAACAAGTCAAGATCGTTGGTGGAACGCACTTTTGGCCATTCCTGAAAGAGTGTCCTCAATCCCCTTTGACGTACAAGCTCAGTTTTAAGATAGATGCCGAAGCCACCGCCGATGATGAACTTGATATCCGTGTCTTGCACGCTGTAGAGCAAGTCAAGCAACGCCGTTTGCAGTTGGGTAATCATAATCATGGTTAACCCTGCTCAAGTTCCTTTAGAAGCAGTGAAAGTACTTGACCTGCGGTTTCCTGGTCTCGCTTGTCCCCAGCCATCAGTTCCAGATAAACCTGCACCGGTGAAGCCCAGCAGAAATCTCCCTCCTGCCTGGCATCAAAATAGAGCACTTCATCCTCTGTCTCGAGTAGTTCGAGATTTGGAAATCGATCCGTTTCATTTCCGGGAAGCTGCTTTAACAACATTTCCAATCGCGGGCAATAGATAGATAAAAGATCTTCCCGCTGCATTACGGCATATTGATTAACCGATGACATACCAGTAGCAATAATGGGCAGATCTATCGTGCCCGCCAGTTTTACCAGCAATTCGCGGAGTGTTTTACCATCCACTGAAACCTTGAGACGGACCTTCTTCTTAACAGCCGGAGGATCATAGTATTGACTAAGTTTTTCCAACAGCTTATCGGGCTGCATCAACTGGATGATATCTTTTCGCGCTACAATCAAATCCTCTTCCAATGTCTTCAATGCCTTCGATACGGTAGATAAGCTCATGGGTTTCTTGTTCCAACGATTCACCAGAAGGTTGCGCCGGTTGATCTCCAGGAAAATTTCTCGTACAGTGGAAAAGCTGGAACGGAGACAAAATACTCGGCTCACCATTGAACTGTTTTTCCGGTAGATGTTCTTTATCGGTGCCGAGGTTGAAAATTTGTTCCTGCCACCGTTGCGGAAAGCGGCAAATTTCCCGGGGATCATCACCACGCCATTGCCGCACAGGTCAATTCCGCTGATCCTCTCCTGTTCCAGATCCTGCAACTGTCGTTCACTAAAGAATGGCCGGAAAAGCATTGGATAGCAGCCTTTTGGAACAGATTGTGATTTCAGCAGGCTGATCCCATCCCAAAATGCCTTGGGCGTCGACAAGGCTTTGCATTCGACAGCAAATTTTACTATTTTCTGATTCCATCCCACTTCTATCAGTGCATCAAAATGCCGGTTCCCGCTCACAGATGAGGCTTCTTCCAAAAATCGAAAAGACAGTGGTGGGAATACGACCAGGCCTCTCCGCAGCTGGTCGAGCATTTCTTTCTGGGTTGGCATTTTCCTATATTGTCTCATTTTCCTATTCAAGAAAATAGCATATTTTAAGAAATTTAGCAATATTTATTTAAAAACAGAATTAAGCAGTGCCAGCAGGCGGGCAAAAAGGTTCTCGTGCCGGAACACATCCCAGCCGCCGTCGAGGAAGAAAATGACCGTGCGCACCACCTGGAAAACGACCAAGCCGGCGAAAACCAGGTAGACATCGCGCCGCTTCTTCAGGGG
>JALHSV010000393.1 GCA_022865525.1 Thermodesulfovibrionales bacterium | reverse complement strand
GAATTAATACAAGGACAATAACTGATATCACAATTGATAATTTGGATTTAATAATCATTTTTTATCCTCCCTTTAAAGGTTTAATTTTCTTATACCCTATTCCGGTTTACCTTTATTCTATTAAAGACATTCTATCACAATATCTACTTGCCTAAAAGCTCTAAGGCATTGAATAACAATGAGATAGCACCTGCAGCTACGACAACGCCCACGACAGCATATTTTGACTTCCAGCGATATACAAGAAATATGGACCAAAGAAAAATTCCTATCGCATATATGTCTGTAATTCCTGCCTTCAGCAAGCCGATAGTGGTCGCGGCAATGAGCCCGACAACTCCTGCTGTAACCCCGTCGTTAAATACATGCAATGCTTTATTCTCCACTACCTTTTCAAGGTACTTGTGCCCCACGAGGGTGAAAGAGAAGGCAGGGGCAAAGATTCCGATGGTAAGTGCAAGTGCACCGAGTGCTCCACCTCCGATATAACCGACAAATGTAGCAAAGATAATAAGTGGCGCAGGAAGGATTCCGGAGAGGGCGAGGCCGTCGAGGAACTGTTTATTCGTCATCCATCTTCCGACCTCAACTGCATCATGCTGCAAGTAGGGGATAACCGTATAGGCTCCTCCGAAAGTAAGGAGACCGCTCCTCAGTCCGGAATAAAAAAGGGTAAAAAGTGATGGTGATTCAGATGATGTTATGGTTTGTGCTATCGATTTTGAAACCATGCCAAGGTTCAATATATTTATAGAATAAAAACCTGATCCTGCAACAAGGAGAATACCGAGTGCCAGTGCAGGAATGTAATAATTTCTTTTTAAGAGAACATATGCGGTTCCGGCGAGGATGAGTATTATGAGGAAATGTGCTCCTAAAAGCGCACTTATCCCTGAAACGATTGCGATACCCCAGAGCGAACGATCAACAAGGGCATGCCCGCCTATGCGATGCACTGCACGGAGGATGAGAGCTCCGACAGCAGCCTGACATCCAAAAAAGAAAGCAGCAAAAAACGGTGAGTTGAGCCCGTATTTCAGGTAAAACCAGGAAAGGGCAAACATAAGAAGAAATCCCGGCAGCATAAACCCAAGCCCGGAGAGGAAACCTCCCAACCTGCCGCGTGCAAGCATTCCGAAATAAACGCACATTTCATGGGCCTCTGGTCCGGGGAGCGCTTGATAAACCGCCAGCACACGGTTAAACCGTGCATTGGGTATCCACTTTTCCTCCTCAACAAGTTCCTGACGGATCATCGCTATCTGAGCTACCGGGCCGCCCCATGCCAGAAGTCCAAAGCGCAGGAAACGAAGAAAAAGGCGCAGATAAGCCTCATGAGGCACGTTGATTGTATTTTGGTTATTTGTCATATGTGTTTTACACTCCTCATTTCTTTACACCTCATAACGCTCATCCAAAATATACAGGCAGCCAGCACCAGTACCAAAGACGCTCCTATAAAGGATTTTGCGATACCAGAGTATGTAGCGACAATGCCTGAGACTAAAGGACCCGTTGTGTGGCCTATGTCCATAATCGAGCCGAGAACACCCATAGCTGACCCCCGGCCTTCAGCCCTGCTTAAGTCGGCAATAAACGCTGATGTAGCAGATGTCACAACCGACAGACTGAGTCCAAAAAGGATGCTCAATACAAGCAAGGGAATAAACGATTTGAAAAATGAAAAACCGCCGATACAGAATGATCCCATTAAGGCTCCAAAAAAAATCTGTGGCTGTCTCCCGTGCCTGTCGGAGAACTTACCCATGAGAGGTTTCATAAGCGTAAGGGTGATGATCTGAGATGATAGGAATATCCCAACCTCATATGCGCTTAAGCCTATCCCAAGGGCATACAAAGGGATGAATGTCTCAAATGTTCCATAGGCAAACAGAATCGATGCTTCCACAGCGCTTGTAATGATAATCCCCTTACTGGTAATTACTGTTTGGAATATTCTGAATGTTTCTTGCCACGATTGTGTCTTGT
This sequence comes from Thermodesulfovibrionales bacterium, assembly GCA_022865525.1. GTDB lineage: Bacteria > Nitrospirota > Thermodesulfovibrionia > Thermodesulfovibrionales > SM23-35 > JALHSV01. Next base: position 1,461 of record JALHSV010000393.1, on the reverse strand, counting down.
TTTGCCTCTCCTCTGTAACAGGGATTTTAAACGTCAAAAACAGCGTTATTATTCCTGCAGCGCCGCAGACAAGGTAAACAACCTTGTAGCTCAAGGCAGGAGTAAAAACCAATACGCCTATGATACTCCCGCCGACAATAGGTGCTATAAACCTGCCGATAAGGGTCGATGTGGAAAACCAGCCTATCTTTCCCCCCCTTTCTCTATGAAAAAGCTCGGAGACCATTGCTGTTGCAACTGGAATGAAAATGGCTGTTGCCAGGCCATGATAAAGCCTGATGAGGGCAAGTTGCCAGATGTTTGTTACAAAAAGATAGAGAAAAGGAGCGGTTGAGAATACGATTGCTGAAAAGACAAGCATCCTCCTCTTACCCAATCTATCAGCGAGAATGCCAGCCGGAATGCTCATAACAACCCCTGTAAAAGCGGACACAGACGCAATAAATCCGACACCGGATAGACCAGCGCCTAAATGTGCGGTAAAGATCGGGAGAACCGGGCTTTTCGATATCGTTGAACTGAAAATGGCGAAAAGCCCTGCACTGCATAATAATATGAAAGGCGTGATGTTCATTTCAGGAGTCTGCCTAATCTTTTTATTATTCCTGTCCCGACTTCTTCCAGGCCTCCCACCCGCCTTCAATATAACGGACACTAACACCAGCGGCAAGCAGTTTATCAACAACAGAGTTGCTCACCGAACCACCCCGGATACAATAAACCACAACATCTTTATCTCTTGGTATTTCTTGCACCCACTGGTCAACCTGTTCTGGATTATGCCTGACTGCGCCAGGGATCATTTCCTTGTCTGCCTCATAATCGGCATCCCGTCTGACATCGAGCACAAGGATATTTTTCTCTTTCTCAATGCGTTCTTTAAGCGCCTGCGGTGTTATTGTTCTGCTCATATGTATTCCTCCTTGTTCCAGCAGGGAGCAAAGATTTATTCCCCTGCCTTCTTGATTAACCCTTGTATCTCCTGATGATATCCGAGATATCTTTGAAGAGTCTTTTCATTTTTCCCGTATTTCGGATATCCCTTTAGTATCTCCTCAAACCGTATTTCTGCCTCTAACTTATTCCCTCCGATATTAACGAGCCCGTCAGTAATAATATCTACAAGCCTGTCTGCGTAAATAACAATCTTCTCCTCCAGAGTCTTCAATGCATAATCTTTAACAGGTAATCCGAGTTCCACTGCTTCTTCCTCGGTCAGTCCTCCCCTGATATGTTTTTCCATAATATCCGTAATTGTTTTGGGCAGTCCCAGGTCGCTGCCCATCTCAGCCCCGATTTTCCCATGTTCTATGGCATGGGTTACTGCTTTCCCGAGATCATGGAATAAGGCTCCTCTGCCGACAAGTTCCATATCAAGTTTCAGGCCGGTTCTCCGGGCAATTTCAAGGGCCTTTTCCGCAACCTTGGTGCAATGTTTAATATCGTCTTCCGGCACCCCTG
>JALHSV010000045.1 GCA_022865525.1 Thermodesulfovibrionales bacterium | reverse complement strand
CTTATCGGGTTCAGAACTATCATCGAAAAAAGGAGAGAGGGAGAAGAACCTACCAGTGAAGCTACCATTATGGTCAAGGTCGGTGGTCGTATCGAACACACAGCGGCAACGGGGAAAGGGCCGGTTAATGCAATTGACAATGCCTTGCGGAAAGCACTTGATAAATTTTATCCGACGCTGAAGAATGTCAAGCTCCACGATTATAAGGTGCGTGTTCTGACTGCCGGTAAAGGCACTTCAGCCAAAGTTAGAGTGCTTGTTGAATCCGGGGATGAGGAGGAAAGCTGGGGCACTGTCGGGGTTTCAGTGAATATTATCGAGGCGTCATACCAGGCTCTTGTTGACAGTATCGAGTACAAGCTTCTCAAAGAGAATACTTAATTATCACCCAATCACGTAGATTCCGGTTAAATCTCCCCCCTTGCGCATCTCTTCTGCAGGAATAGACTTCCCAATTACTCCATCTGCGAAAATGTATGCGGTTTCAATAACAGACCGCTTTATTTTTACGGCATAATTTTGACAAATTGCGTCATCTGTACCAAGATTCAGAGTAAAATATAATATATTTTATTAAATAACAATATGTTATAACTGAAATATATTGGCATGAAATCTGCATTGAAAAACACAGTTATTGAAGAATCAATGAGAGAGAAATTTTATTCAAAGGTGGTGAATGAACATGAAGGTAAAAAAATGTGAGAAATGTGGCAATGAAACATATCAGGAGGGCAATATCTGCGTTCTTTGCAAAATCGGGGTAACCCAAATGTATAGAGAGTTGGATGACCTTATAAAGAAGAACAATAAATGGAATCTTCATCCAAGAAAAGCAGCGGGAACCAGGTAACAAATTGATCGCGCCTGTATTTTCATATCAATAACAGCAGATGGAGGGTTTCCCTATGAACAATTTATTTATCGTCATAGCGCTGGTGATTGGTATTGGTATATTTTATGCCGTATACCATATTGGCCAGGCAGTTGGCTTGAGCCGGAAACAGGAAAATGAGGATAAAGAGCAGCATGCAACATATCTCAAAGAGATACTGACAAGAGACAGGGAAATCCAGACTATTCGGGGCAAGCTTGACGATCTTAACCAGCTTAATGACCGCTATCTGTCATTTCTTGTCAGAATCCCGACCGTTGTGCAGCGGTTGAATGCAACACTCAAGGTTGAAGAGATCATATTATCCGTTATTGACCTGATTACCGATATTCTTCCGACGAAGATCGTGGAATGCTACCTCCTCGATAGCGCAGACAATCTTCTCAAAAAAGTATCTTCGACGGAAGAAGAAGAGAAGCGCGCCATCGGTGAGGGAATGGTCGGCATTGCGGCTCAACAGCGGATGATACAGACGAGGGAACATTTCAATAAAATGCATGGGTCAAAAGGAACAGGCCAGGAGCTTGATTCTCATCTCTGGATGGCGGTCCCGATTCAATATAAGGACCGCCTGCTTGGGGTTATCGGCATCGGAGCAATCTCGCATCCGGTAGGAAATGAAATCGATCTGATGAAGATGATTGCAGATATAGCCGGAGTGGCGCTTCTTAACCAGACAATGCTCGGTGAGGCAAAACATAAAGCAAATACAGATTCATTAACCGGATTGAACAACCGTAACTATCTCTTTCATATGGCACAGAACTTTGTGGAGAAAGCCATCCGGGAAGGCACCCCTATCTCTCTCTTCCTTTTTGATATCGATAATTTTAAACACTACAACGATACGAACGGCCATGATGATGGAGACAGGCTTTTGCAGGAACTCAGCGAAATTGTGCGAACGGTTACACGGAAAAACTCAGTGATTGTGCGGTATGGGGGCGAGGAATTCATTGTTATGCTTCCGGGGATAACCAAGGAAGATGCCTTTATCTATGCAGAACGGCTTCGCGAAAAAATAGCACTGTATCCTTTTGCACATAGAGAAACCCAGCCGCTTGGGTATGTATCAATAAGCGGTGGGGTAGCGAGTTTCCCGTTTGATGGAGAATCTATCTACAAAATCATTCAACTCGCCGATATGGCACTCTATAAGGCAAAGGCTGCGGGAAGAAACCGTGTGATTATGCATCAACCCTATCTTTTTTCAGAGTCTGAAACAGAGAAGGACAAGCTGATGATATCCTGAGCGCCGCGGTTTTATCGAAAACCAATGGGGTGCTTTGTTACTCCAAAGAGGAAAAGTTGACGGAAAGAAGAAGACATACAAGATTCAGAATGGAGGTCGTCGACATCACCGGCAAAATGATGTTTGCCGATGATGTAAACATTCTTGATATCAGCATTGGCGGCGTCTCACTTAAGGCGGACAGGAGACTGAATATCGGCCATGAATATGCCGTAAAAATGGAGAATTCAGGCAGGGTTTTGGCGGTAAAGGGGCTTGTCGTCTGGTCTGTATTAAGCGGGAATAAAGAAGGGGCGCGTGGTGATAGTATTCCCCTGTACACTGCCGGTATGAAATTCATAGATGTTTCAGACAAGAAGTTGGAGGAAATTGTAAATTTTATAGAAAAGTATGAACAAGGTGCTCTCATGCCAATAAGTCCATACGGAACGGGCGGCATGAGACAGAGTGTCAGGATTCGTATCGATGCTCAAGAAAAAGCCACGGTAAATTTCCCCGAAAATTATAAGGTAAAAATTCTCAGTCTTGGCGGTATGCTCGTAGAGAGTGAACGTCCAGTAGAAATCGAAAGCAGATTATCTATGGAGGTATTTTTTCCTGAAAATACATCGATTACGTTTTTGGGAAGGGTTGCTTCATGTCGCCTGGTGCAGGATGAAAAGGTGGAGCTCTTTCACATAGGAATAGAGTTTATCGATATGTCGGAGGAACATAAGGAAAAACTTCAGGAATTTGTCCTGTCCCTCAATGTGGTTAAGGAGAATGCTTAATCTGATCGCTCGCGTCAGCGCCGTATGAAAGTAACAAGGTCACTGTATTCAAAATTCGTGATCTCTCAATTCTTCAAGGAGTGCATCAAGGAGTTCTTCCTCGGGTAACCTCTTTTTTATCTCCCCTTTTCTAAAGAGTATCCCTTTCCCTTTACTGCCGGCTATTCCGATATCTGCCTCTCTTGCCTCGCCGGGACCGTTGACGATACATCCCATAACTGCAACGGTGAGCGGCTTATCAAGATTTCTTGTGCTCTTTTCAACGCTGCTGACGAGTCTCCTGAGATCAATTTTGCACCTGCCGCACGTTGGACAGGAAATGATGTTCACCCCTCTCTTTCTCAGGCCGAGTGAACCGAGAATGGCATAGGCAACCCGTATTTCCTCTTCGGGTGGAGCAGTGAGAGAGACCCTGATCGTATCTCCTATGCCTTCAGAGAGCAATATCCCGATACCGACCGAGCTCTTGATGGTTCCCGTTGAGGGAGGACCGGCTTCTGATACGCCGACATGAAGCGGATAATGATAGTGTTGAGCAAATGACCTGTATGCATCGACGGTATTCATCACATCTGATGCCTTGAGCGAAACCTTAATATTTGTAAAGTTGAGCTCTTCAAGTATCTTAATGTGTCTCCCCGCACTCTCAACAAGGGCTTCCGGTTTCGGATGCCCGTATTTCCGGAGGAGATCTTTTTCCAGTGAACCTGCATTCACCCCAATCCTTATCGGGATGCCTTTGTCATTGACAGCGGTGATGACCTCTTGTATTTTCCACTTTGCCCCAATATTGCCGGGGTTGATCCTGAGTCCGTCAACGTCTTGTTTTATAGCCTCAAGAGCAAGTCTCCAATCAAAATGGATGTCGGCTATCATGGGAATGGTAATGGATTTTTTTATCCTGCCGAGGGCTTTCGCTGCAAGCATATCAGGGACGGCAAGTCTGATGATTTCACAGCCGGATACCTCGAGAGACTTTATCTGTTTTACCGTTGATTTTATATCTGCCGTGTCTGTTTTTGTCATGGACTGAACAACAACCGGATTATCGCCGCCAATCGAAACGTTACCGACATGAATCACCGTTGTTTTTTTACGAGGCATCATGATTTTCCTTACTCTTCTGATTCATGTTTACGTTCTCCTGATCATCCTCTGCCTGTTTTTTCTCCCTGTATGCCCTGACAGCAGCTGCGTGTTCTGCAGCAGTAACAGAAAAATGATGGGTACCGTCATTATTTGAGACGAAATAGATATACTGCACATCTGCAGGATAGAGTGCAGCAATGATTGACTTTATGCTTGTCGATGCAATAGGACCGGGAGGCAACCCCTTAATGGTATAGGTGTTGTATGGAGTTTTTCGTTTCAGATCTCCCCATGTTATTTTTTCTCTCGAGCTTTTTATCCCGTAGATAGCTGTTGGATCTGCCTGGAGCAGAATTTTTTTCCTGAGCCGGTTATGGTATACAGCAGAGATCAGAGGCCTCTCTTCATCTGTTGCAGCCTCTTTTTCGATAATGGATGCAAGCGTTAAGACCTCCCTTTCTGACATCCCGATTTCTGCAGCTCTTGCTGTGAGTTTCTCTGAATACTCTCCTCTTAGCTTATTGATCATCATGCCGATCGCTTCTTTGGGATCCAAGCCCTTTGGAATCTTGTACGTATCCGGAAAAAGATACCCCTCAAGTGAAGGCGCGTCGATTTTGTATGATGCTAAAAAATCTTTATCAGCAGCGATCTCCCGGAAATTCTCTTTGCT
>JALHSV010000392.1 GCA_022865525.1 Thermodesulfovibrionales bacterium | reverse complement strand
GGCGCTTCGCCGCAGCGCGGGTCGCTCTGCACGAATTGACCGCCCCACTCCACCTTGTCCCAGCAGGGGTCGTCGGTTTTGCCGTCGATCAGCGGCGCGTGGGGGTTGATATGTTTGCTCAAATAGACCCGCTTGTCCGCGGCAAACATTGACATGATTCCTATTATTGCCATCATGATCATAAAGATAATTCTTTTCATTTTCAGCCTCTTCGGTTTTTTATTAATTTTGCCATCACCCGTTTAGACGTGGAAAAGCAAAAAAGGTAACAGGGGAAAAGACGAAGTTTGAGGTTCGATGTTTTCAATAAGGCGAAGGATCTGTAGGGGTGGTCCGCCGGCGCTTCGCTGGGCGGATGGTCGCCCTTCCTAAATTCCAATGAGCAAAACGAAGACATTAAAGATTTTCTTCTGAAAGGAACGCAAATTTGCGTTCCCTACCAAATGGGCGACCGGTCGCACAAATCATCCGCCGACCTTGGCGGATCTGATTTGTCCATCCTCGCAGGGGGCGGTCGCCCCTACGTGAAAATTATTCGCTGTCGTTGCCTCTGCCCCTTCAACCCATCTACTCGTCTACCCGTCAACGAGTGTTCGCTTTCTTTGTTTGGGTCATTTGGTGATTGGAAAATAAACAGGGCGACCCACCGGGTCGCCCCTACGGAAATTTGCGATCATGCGGGAGGGTTGCACCCCAAAGGGGTCAAAAACCCTCCCCTACATGCCGATAGAGCTTTTTCCTGCTGACACTGTCACTGACACTTTCACTGATCCCCAGCCGCTGTAATTCGAGATCCCAAATGTTACATTTTTCCCTATTGCTTGTTTTTTTTTTAGCACCTATACTTTTCTTTTATTCGCCGCATGAAAGCTGAAAATATCCACCCTCCCCTGAAAAAGCTCACAAAGGTTAACGGCGGGAGCTTGGGTAATAATTTTTAATTTTTTGAATCAAAAAAATGTGAATTTAAAGGAGCCCTCATGAAGATTGATTTAAACACATTAACTTTTGGTTTTCCAGCAGCAGAACGTGATCCTGATTTGCATGCATGTTTTGTCTTTTCAGAAACATATAAACGACTTGAAAAACGCGAGAAGACAATCATTCTGGGGAACCGTGGAAGTGGAAAAAGTGCTTTGTTTAAGCAACTTGCTGAGAATGAGCGTCGAAAAGGAACTGTTGTAATACAACTTGCACCAGAAGATTATGCGTATGAACTTCTTGCACAAGTTTTACGTTCAGAGGCGCAAGGATCTTGGCAAAAACATGGGGCATATGCTGCTGCGTGGAAACATCTTATTTATATTACTGTTATGAAACATCTTATTAATCAGGGGTGTCGTTTTAAAAAAGGAGCGGAAGCTCGACTCTATGCATATCTTAGAGATAACTATGAAGGAACAGAAACAAACCCAATTGGGATGATGGTTTCGTTCATGAAACGGCTCGAACTTCTTAAAGTAAAAGTTGATGGTTATGAAACTGATATAAGAGTTCGTAAACTAAAACGCTTATATACGCTGGAAGATTTAGAACCGTTTCTTGCAGATATTCGTGACGTTTGTAGAGCAAAACGTGTGATTGTTTTAGTTGATGAGTTGGATAAAGGGTGGGATGCTTCTGAAGATGCAATTGCATTTGTTTCAGGACTTTTCCATGCAGCTACATCGATCAATGCTACAGAAACGAATATGAGTATTTATGTATCGCTTCGAAAGGAGCTCTATGACAATATTCCAGCTCTTTATGATGATGCCCAAAAGGTTAGGGATATTATTGAATATATCGAATGGGATGAGCTTGGATTGCTCGAACTTATTGGTCGACGGATTGCAAGAAAGGTACCTGAACTTGAAAAAGTTTCATTCGGAAATCGTTGGAATGTTATTTTTTCAGAAACCCTTGATTATCGTAGAACAAATTCTTTTAACTATGTTGTAGATCGAACCTTATATCGACCTCGTGAAATAATTCAATTTTGTAATGATATTTCTGATAAAGTGAGAAAGTCAGAAGTTAAAGATTTCTCTCCTTTTAATTATCATCAGATTGCTGAAGCTGAACATGGGTATTCTGAATCTCGGTTAAAAGATATTGCATCTGAATATCGATTTCAGTATCCGGGACTCCAGAGCATTTTGGAAACTTTTAGAGGAATGACCTATTCAATGGAACGTGATCAACTAATCGACCATTTAATAAAAATTCTTTTAGGCGAGATTCCTATTGATGCGGATGCAATGGGGTGGTGTGAGTCTTTTGACCAAGACAAGTTAATTATGGTTCTCTGGCAGGTCGGCTTCCTGCGGGCCCTAGCTGTTGGAGGACTAAAAGCGCGAAGACGAAGTGGAAGCGAATATCTTGGAATTCATCAAATTTCTTCCCTTAATCTTGCTGCAATTCCGCGCTTTCACATACATCCTATGTTTCGTGCTTTTCTTGGAATGAAAGAGCCAAAAACCTGATTGTGGTTTTAGAATTCAATTCAAACTTGATCATATTTATATTTAAAAAATTTTGATAGTTTATTGCAATAATAATGATAATACTTTTAGGAAAGGAGATATTACGATGAAATCGAATCGTTGGGCTTTATTTGGAAAAATCGCACTAATTCTCGGAGTAATTGTTGCTGTAATTGAGATTTATGATCGTATAAAAGAAAGTGGCCCCAATATTATTGTTGAAGTGAAATCCCAACCTTTTAATATTCCAGAAGAAATTTTAAATAAAATCGAAAATACTGGATTTGATAAAAATTTTAGTAAAGATTTTTTTAGAAGTAGTATTGCTCCGGACATTTTTTTAATTTATTTAAAAATAACGAATGAGGGGGAAAATACTGCTACAAATGTATCATTAAAAATGCCCTATGTTCCAGAATCCATTTTAATCAGATCAAATGGTCAATATAAAGGAATTGAATCGAAATTATTTGTTGATTTTGGAAATATTAAGCCTAAAGAAGAAATCGAAGCTTTCATTTGGCAGTCATTTCCCTTATCGATAATATCGTCAGAGTTTAAACTTCAGTATGAAGGAGGATCGGGGAAATTTTATTATTATAAAACATATCGTGGATTTTTAGGATTGATTATAAAAGTTCTTGAATTTTCTCCTTTTTCATTTATTTTTTTCTTCATAATTTGTATTTCATTAGTTTTCATTGGTTTAGTATTTGGAATTGATTCAAAACAAAAGAAATTAAAATCAATAAAATCAAAAAAGAAAACGGAAATTAAGACTCTTGGGAATACTAAGGGTGAGGCTTGAATTATATGATTTTATTGTCTTAGGCCCCGGCCCCCGATGCCTGCCTTAAAGCCAGGAGGATAAAAAGAGTTTGGGGACGCCCAGTGGGGAATTGGGGTCGGTGCTTGACTTTGTGACTTTAGAAAAATCATAGAATCAATTGTATAATAAAAAAGATTCTCTGATAAAGGATTCAAAATGGGCATAACGCAAATGAAAATCGGTGGCTGAAAGATTTATTCGAAACAAGGGAAAGTAATAATGAAAGACTTGACCCCAATTTTGCACGAGGGTTGTACCCCAAGGTGGTCAAAAACCCTCCCCTACATGAATATATTGCCTTTTCCTGCTAATACTATCACTACCACTGATCTCCAGTCGCTGTAATCCGAGATCCCAATGTTACATTTTTCCCTATTGCCTTTTTTTCTTTTGTAAATATACTTTTCTCTTGCTTGCCGAATGAAAGCTGATAAAAATCGCCCTCGCCTGAAAAGCTTACATAGGCGGGAGCTTAATGCTATATTAATTTTATTTTGCAAACAAAAAATATTTGAAAAATACATGAAAAGGAGATGTTATTATTATGAGCAATTCTCTGATTCTTTCCGGTGTTATCAATTGGGTGAAAACATGGGATTTAATGGCGATTCTTTATAGTCTCATCGCTGCATTCATTTTCGCAGTGCTATTTGGTTGGCGTCGCCCTTTCCGATTTCTCTTACGCCTATGGCGGAATGAAGTTGCAAATCGGCGATATTCAAAATCTTTAACGGAAGAATGTAGTAATCTGATCGTTGTAGGGAAACGGCAAGGTTTTTCTATGAGCCAGACATTTATTCCGCTTGATTTAGTTACATCTGATTTAATGCATAAGCCAGATGAACAGAAACGCTTGGGACATATTGATTCTGGATTAACAAAAACTTGTGTGCTTCTTGGTGGGCCTGGTGCCGGGAAATCTACTCTTGTTAAAAAGCGGATATTGGATGAATTAGCTGCGAAACGGCGCCATCCAAAGCCATTTTTCCTAAGACTTCGTGATTATGTCGGATTTAATACTATCGAAGATTCTCTTTCTCATGAATTAAAAAAACACGGATTTGTAGAACCAGAGAAATTACTACAAGAGATATTTCAAATGTCGGGGATCTGTGTTCTTGATGGCCTTGACGAAGTGAAACCTTCCTTCCGTGCGAAGGTGATCGATGATATCAACGTGTTTTTCCACAAGTATTACTCAAAAAGAGGCACTTTAATTGTAACTTGTCGAAGAGAGGCGTATTTAGATACTCCCTTAGATATTCCTTTGATCCTTGAGGTTCGCCCACTCAGGGATGAAAAAATACAGGCTTTTGCAGAAAAATGGCCACTTGGTTTTCCTCAAGATAAATCGGCAAGCACATTTTGGAGAGATCTTACTGCAATTCCTCGCATTCATGAACTTGCGCGGTCACCTCTTTTGCTCATTGGGGGGCTAATGCAATATACGGAATCGAATGCTGGAGTACCTGATGAACGATATAAATATCTTGAAAGAATTGCTAGTTGGTTGATTTCAGATTGGGCAACAGCTCAGGGGCATCCACCTGATCATTTTCGCCCTCTTTATGATCGCATATTGCCTAAACTAGCATTCGAGATGCATAAGCGTAATACAAGTGAACTACCCATAATTGAAGCAGAACGTATGATTGCTTCATGGTTACCCAAATTTGGTTTTCTGTCCAAACAAAATTGCGATGTAATTAGTTCTATAAGAACACGCACGGGTATTCTAGTTGCAGATGATAAAAATAATATCATTTTTGCTCAATTCGGGCTCCAAGAATATTTTTCTTCACTGGAGATGAATCTAGTTCTTGATCCACAAGCGCTTGGACAACTCCAGCCTCGCCTATGGTGGCGAGAATCCATTTTAATAGCTGTTGCGCAACATAGGGACCCGAATCCTTACCTAGATGCAATCTTCAATGTTGATCCTATACTTGGTGCTGCAGCAGTCGCTGAGTGTCCCACACCTGCTCTTGAGCAACAAACAAAGGCCGTTAAGTTGTGCCTTGTTGAAGTTGATACTATGAATGATGCGATAAAAACACCTGTTGTCCAGCTCCTTCGTAAACTGACCGGTAAAATGGGAAATGATCTTGAGGAAGAACTTGAAAAACGATTGAGCGATCGAGCGAAAGTAGCAAAGTTTGTTGGATTGTTACTTGCTACTGCCGGAACCGAAGGTGCCAATAAGGCACTTTCTAGACATCCAGAAGTGTGGGCAACTTGTCTTACCGATGCTGGATATCTCAGTGACAGTTTTGAAGGTCTCCTCTTTTCCTGGGTTCTTAAGGGGGATGATACGCAATGTGTGAAAGCGACAGATGCTCTTTTCGAAAATCTTCAATTACACAATTTGGTGCGACTAACAAATCTTCTGCCAGATTTATCTGCAGACAAAGCTGATTATGTTGCCCAACGTGTGCTTGGTCTCACTATTCGAAATATGTTCCCAACAAGAGGCCGCATGGCGCCCAATATGGGTTCATTGGTTATAAATTGCGTTCCCTATATCCGAAAACCAGACAAATTTTTAAAAAAGCATCTTACAGAAGCCAAGGATAGAGGGATAGAAGGACGGATTCATATCAGAGAAGTTGCTGGTAGCTCATTACTTTATATTGCCTCTCTTTTCCAAATGTGCAAAAGATTGAAACAAGGTGCTCCACACAAAAGAGCAGAGGCGATAACAACTTGGCTAATACGGTCACATGAATGGTGCGTTTCCCACGCTCTTTTCTTCTGTCTTTATGCTGCGATACTCGCTGTGCTCTCGTCAATTTATGTTCATAATTTATATCGGCTATTTATTTTTATAGGTTGTTTGGCGTTGGCTCTAATTGCTTTCTCCTCGCAACGACCAATTGGGATATGGATGTTAAATGGTGGGTTAATGCATCGTTCGGTTAATTTTTTGACAGGAACTATGTTTGCACTTATTTGTATTGGTACAACTCTTGTGTTTGTTGGTCCGTTGGCGACGGCAACATTTCTGTTAAACATATTACCAATATCATTTTTTGTTTTTGGTTTGCTTCTTAGAAATGATCGTGGTCATTCGGTTGTGTTGCCATTTGAATATGAGCGAATTTTTCAACTAGGTTATCGAGTTCAGAATCGCATTTTCAGGACTGACTACTCAATGCAAATGATCTCACACAGAGATATCTTTTCCAACCGCTCACGTCTTGTGAAAACGCGTTTCCTTTTATATGCCACAATTCTTTTTATATTCCTAGCGTTATACAATTTATTATTTTCTCCATCTGAACCGGATTTTTTTATTTGGATCATTATTTTAGTTCTCTTTCTGTCAACAACTGCAGGACTCTTTGAAGCCGCAAGGGGGCATTGGATGAGTCGGCGCGCTCAGATTAATGCGGGATATCTACTTCAAAAAATGCTATGGGAATTAAGACCAGACAAGGTGCTCCATCGGTTGGGCGAAAATCGAACTGTTGAGTTTACGCATGCCGATTTAGAATGAGGCTTGGAATGTAGGCGAACCGGGGATGCCCATTAGAAGGTACGTGTCAAGTAGGTAGACATATATTTTTATCTTTTTTTAGTACTAAAAGAAAAGAGCTTCAGTGAAGATGTTCGCTGCCGTCGATTTCTATTTTTATTGGTTACAAAACGTAAATGTTTTTCTCCAGACACCCATCGAGATCAAGTTCGATCCAGTTACGGGGGCATGAGGGTCAGGTCTTGAAATGACAGTTTTATTTGTGAAAAAGGTCAATGATCGACCTGTTAATTCAAGACCTAACCCTCATTTTCCTTCAAAATATGAAATAACGGAGGGAATCATGAATCGCAGGATTTCTGGATGGTTCGCTATCATTTTCACTCTGCTGGCGGTACAGGCCGTGCTTTTTGCTCAGCCGGACGCCAAACCGCTCGTACTGCAGGAGATGACCTGGACTGACGTGAGGGATTATGTCGCCAAGAATGACATGGTCATCCTACCGCTCGGGAGCACCGAGCAGCATGGGCCGCAACTGCCTTTGGGCACCGATTTCATACTGGCCACGGACATCTCCAAGCTAATTTCGGCCAGGACCGGGGTCGTGGTCGCGCCGGTTCTCCTTGCGGGCTACAGCCTCTATCATTCCGGGTTTCCCGGAACACTGAGCCTCAAGTCCGAGACCATCGCCGAGGTCCTGTTCGAGACGGCCCAGATGCTGATGAAGTACGGTTTCCGCCGCTTCCTCATCTTCAACTATCACGGCGGCAACTCGCTGGCACAGCAGACCGTGATTCATCGCATCAACCAGGAAACCGAGGCAACAGCCGTGGCCATCGGTGTCGGCGGACCGCTCGAAGGCGGCGAGGAGGAGGCGTTCATGGACTGGCACGCCGGAGTCGGCGAGACATCGCTCGTCCTCTATCTCGAACCGCAGCTCGTGCGTATGGACAGGGCAGAGAAACCCGTCATGCATTTCACGCCGCAAATGGAGAAGCTCGCGGAGCTGGCAAAGAAGGATCCGGACGTAGAAGCGGCGTGGGGCTCGCTCTTTGGCGTGCCTGCGGAAACCCAGAAGGGCGGCTCGAGCCGGGAGCTCAGCAGCAACGGCATCTGGTCTCTCGGAGATCCGCAGACGGCCACACGGGAAAAGGGCCGGAAGATCGTTCAGGAGACGGTCGACCGGGTCGTGAAATTCATTGCGGCTTGGGATCAAGCCAAGGTACGACGCTGATGTCCGGGACCACGGAATGAATCGAAAAGGCGAAATGGGGCCAGGTCTTGAATTATAAGATTCTATTATTTCAAGACCTGCTTCCAATGCGTAAAAGAATAAGGAGAATTAACTCATGATGAATGAAATTAAATTGCGACGCAGTATCAGGAAGTATACCGCTAAACCTGTTGCTGATGAAAAAATAATGCAGCTAATTGAAAGCGCGCGACTTGCTCCTTCGGGGAACAATACGCAACCATGGCACTTCATCATCATCAGGGATGAAGGGATCAAACAACAAATTGCCAAGGTATCACATAACCAGAAATGGATGCTGTCGGCGCCG
>JALHSV010000391.1 GCA_022865525.1 Thermodesulfovibrionales bacterium | reverse complement strand
TGGCCTTTTGATCCTTGACCTTATGCTCCCCGGAATTCAGGGGATGGAACTCTGCCGCATCCTGAGGAACGACCCGAAAACATCTGTTCTGCCGATCATCATGCTCACTGCAAAAGGAGAGGAGGTTGACAGAATCCTCGGCCTTGAAATGGGAGCTGATGATTACATGGCCAAGCCGTTCAGTCCGAGGGAGCTTGTTGCACGGGTGAAAGCTGTACTGAGACGATCAAAGGAGAAACCCGTGAGCGAGAAGATCCTGAAGATTGGAGATCTTGAAATAGACAGGGAACGGTATGTTGTTTCGGTCAGAACAAAGCCTGTTAAACTAAGTGCCACTGAATTCAAACTCCTCCTGTTCCTCGCTGAAAGGAAAGGGAAGGTCTTCAGCAGAGACCAGCTCCTCGATGCGGTATGGCGTGATGAGGCTTTTGTGGAACCGAGGACGGTTGACGTGCACATCAGGAGGTTGAGGTCCAACATTGAGGAAGACCCTGCGAAACCCAAATATATAAAGACTATGCGCGGCATAGGGTATTTCTTTGATGCAAGATAATGAAACGGATATTGTTCAGAAGAATAATACTCGCCTATCTCGTCATTGCCCCCCTGCTTTTGATCATCCTTGAACTCTACCTCTCCGGTGCCATAAAAGATAATTATATCTCTAACCTCAGGGATGGTCTTATCATCCAGGCCCGCCTGATTACAGACCGGATACCGGGTCCCGATACACATGACCTTGACCAGTTCTGCAGGGATTATAAGGAAAAGACAGGAGCACGGGTGACCATTGTCGACAGTTCCGGTAGGGTTTTAGGGGACTCCGATGAACCTTCCGGGAACATGGAAAATCACCTAAACAGGCCGGAGATAAAGGAAGCTGATTTGAGCGACATGGGTACCGCAATCCGTTACAGCAGGACCCTTCAAAAAAACCTTTTCTATCTGGCGATCGCGTTCGAATCTGATTCAGACAGGAAATTTTTGAGGCTTTCTATGCCTCTTCAGGATATTGAGAAGGCAATGAATAGCATCAGGATGAGAATTGTTACAGCAACCCTTGCGGTATCCTTTCTGGCTATTCTTTTAGGACTGATACAGGCAAGAAGGATTACAAGATCAGTCGAGGAAATCACGGCTTTTTCGAAAGAGGCAGCCGCCGGGCATTTGAGGAAGCGTTTGTTCCTCAGGGAAAAGGGCGAGCTTGGGGAGCTCGGGAAAAATATCAGCGAGATGGCACACGAACTTCATGAGAAGCTGAAGCTGAGTGAAGAGGGGAAGCAGAAGATTGAAGCGATTCTCAGGAATATGTCGGATGGATTGATCCTGTCGGATATGAAAGGAACCATACTCCTGAGCAATGAGGCTGTCTCAAGATTATTCAATGTTGCATCGAGTATTGAAGGGAAAACCATTATGGAGACCCTGAGGAAGGCAGAGTTGATGGATATGATAGACAAGGTCGCCATGAGCAGGGAAAGGGTATCCCGCGAGATCGAGGTAACCTATCCGAAAGATCT
>JALHSV010000390.1 GCA_022865525.1 Thermodesulfovibrionales bacterium | reverse complement strand
GCGATCAGGTTCAGGAGCGTTGTTTTTCCTGAACCTGAAGGTCCCATGAGCGCAAGGAATTCAGCCTCATCAATGTCCAGTGAAATATCCGTCAGAACGGGAAGAATCTGGTCCCCGCGCCGATATGATTTATACAGATTTTTTATTTCAACGATAACAGGCTTGCCGGTCATTACTTCTCTACTATCTTGATCTTTGCCCCGTCTTTCATTTTTTCAAGCGGTTTCATGACAACGGTATCTCCGGCTTTGACGCCCTGTAAAACCTCTGTCATGTCTCCAAGCTTATCTCCGGTCATTATGGATGTTTTGATAACTCTGTTTTCCTTAATAAGGAATACCGTTGACGTTCCGTCACTGGTGAGGATTGCTGAGGGGTTGAGTGCGGTGCGCGGTTTCTCCTCATCGGGCTTCACCTCCCGCGAGAGAAACGCTACTTTTGCACTCATTTCCGGCAAGACGCGGCTGTCTTTTTCTAAAAATCTGACTTTCACCATGATTGTTGCCTTGGTCCTGTCAGCGGTCGGCACGATCATATGAACCTGCCCGCGGAAGCGCGAATCAGGCAGGGCGTCGAGATGGATCTCGCATGGTTGTCCACTTTTCACCATCTGGAGGTTGGATTCTGAGACATCAACCTCCACCTGGAGAGAATCCATATCGGCAATCGTAACGACAGCCGCCTTTGCATCAGCGGCAGCGCCGATGGGTGTTATGATATCGCCGATATCAGCGTTCTTTGTCAGGACCACGGAATCAAACGGGGCCCGTATCAATGTGTATTGAAATGCCACATCAGCACCCTTAAGCGCTGCTTCGCTCGCTTGTACAGATGCTTCTGCTGCAGCCACAGCTGCATGTGCCTTCCTGTAACGTGCTTCTGATGCATCATATTCGGCCTGAGAAACAAATCCCTGGCCGATCATCTCTTTATTTCTGTTCAATGAAAGGGTTGCATCATGCAATTCTGCTTTCACCTGCTCCAGGGTCTGTCGTGCGACGTTAAGGTTTGCCGATGCCTGATTCCTTGCTGCAAGGACATCCTCATTTTCCAGCCGCGCAATCACCTGCCCGGCTTTCAGCCTGCTGCCTTCCTCGACAGAGAGAGAAATCAGCCGACCGGTGACTTTTGAGGCAACCGCGGCCTTGCGCTGTGCCACAACGTAGCCACTTGCATTCAGGATGGTAAATCCCTGTGACGGATACATTTGGGTCACATGAGCGGCTTCTACTTTGATAGCAGGGGAAAATATCCCCTGCACAGAGAGAACAAAAACGATGATAACCGCGGCTATCGCAATCCCCAAGGAGAGATATTTCTTCCGTTTGACCGGACGATAGCTCGATGCAGTCTTGTCTATTTTCAGTTGTGAGAGATCCTGATCCGGCATATTATCCGCGACAGATTATTTCATCCGGGATTCAACTGGGGACCAGTTGATGTTCTTGAAAAACGCAGCAAGGTAATCCGCTCTCTTGAGCCCGTAATCAAGCATGAAGGCATGCTCAAATACATCCATGATCAGAAGCGGGTTGCATCCCGCAGGATGGGATACATCATGTTCATTGATCCAAAAGTTAATCAGTTTCCCGCTCTGCATGTCCTGATAGAGCACAACCCACCCGATGCCCCGCATCGCCCCTGTGGCCTTGAAGTCCTTCTCCCATGTCTCGTAGCTGCCACAGTCAGCTTCCATCTTCATTGCCAGCTTCCCATTTTTGTCAATCGGCGCTTTCCCTCCAAGGTTTTCAAAATAATATTCATGGAGCCTCATGCCATTGAATTCCCATCCAAGCCGCCTCTTCAGTTCTGCGAACTCAGGAGTACCGGCTTTATCTGCCTTCAGCATCTGATCCAGTAAATCAAGCACCTTGTTGGTGTTTGTGACATACCCCTGATAAAGGGTAAAATGATTCTTGAGGAGCGTCTCGCTGAATCCTTCCATCCCGATAAGTTTTGCATAGTCTTTTGCAGTGTAAGCCATAATCTTTTCCTCCTTTTTTGTTTGTGCTGCTGACAACATAGTTTGCAAACAAAATCTATTATTAACTACAGGTTATTTGTTATTTTTTGGCCCAGTTTCCGCTGGGATCCTGAATCCACCAGCCTTTCTTTGCCGAATCCCGGCGCAATGAAGCGAAGTATTCAACAGATTGGGGCTTTACTTTTATTAGATTTTCCTCGTTCTCTTTGTCCCTGTTGATCCGGAGCATAGCTTTTGCCATCCCATTCATGACGGTTTTTCTGTTTTCATTTTCCATGTCAAAAAGGTTCTTATCAGCAGGGGGCACCATTCCCTCCCGCACAACAAGCAAGCCGTTTTTTCCTTCTCCTATAGTCCCACTATCCCGCAGCCTGTCGATATCAGTAATGCGAGCTCCCATCTCTTTGTATGCATTTACAACAGCGGGCATTTTTTTCATTAGGTCTGAAAGCTTTTCTGTAAGGCCGGGTTCCTGTGCATATGCTGACGTGACCAGTTCGAATTGCAGAGAACTCTCCGGTTTTCCCTGCGGGGCCTTTTCCTCAGGTTTGCCCTCCGGTCCCATAAGCTCTTTCTCCAATAACTTATACGCCTCTTTCACGTCCTTTTCCGGGAAATAGATGTTCACAGTAATAACGGCGCACGAGATCAAGATAAAACAAAGCGAAACTACAAGAAATTTCATTTTCTTTTTCATGGTATAATCCTCCCTCTATATTATTAATGGTATCATTTATATAAAAATCTACACTTCCCCCTCTTTACCAAAGAGGGGAATTATTCCTCCCTTTGGTAAAGGGAGGTTAGGAGGGATTTTGCATTTCATGTCGTTACCACTGTAAAACTGCTATTCTTTTTTCTTCGCCCTGTAAGCTGCCTCTGTTATCGACCACATCAGGTGATCAATTGCAATTCTGTTATTAAGAGGAGCCACTTTCATGTCAAGATCCTTAACACCGATAAAGTTCCTGTTGGAAATTTCTAATTCTCTGAAAATTACGAACCCGTTCTGCAGATAGAGGCTCATGATTCCTCTGTCAAAATTTCTGCCACGAAGGTACATCTTGAGAGAAGGTCCTCCTACCTTGTGCAGAAATTCCTTGCTTATTTTTGTCTTTTCTTCAGTCGTGCTGTACGTCCAGAAATCAGCCTTCCCGATAAGCTGAGAAAGACCGGCACCCGATCCCTTGAAGGTTGCAGTGCCATCGACCTTCCCTGATATATATCCCCGAATCGGCTCAATACGCTCACAGAGTTGTGTGAGACTCAACCCTTCAAGGAGAAAACCCGCCTTATAACGGAAACCATCTGCAAGATCGACGATTGCAGAACCATGCAGTTTTCCTCCAAATATATTACCACTAAAACGACCGATATGCATAAATTTCCCCTCAGGCTTTACCCAGAGGTTGATATTGTCGAGCAACTCAAACCCGTAACTC